>NZ_LZEJ01000011.1:0-118292 GCF_001704375.1 Alishewanella sp. HH-ZS
CCATGCCCGGCGCACCACAAAAAAACCCGCTCAGATGAGCGGGTTTTCAGACTAACACAGTAATAGCTTACCAGCCAGTCAGCTCTTTCAGGGCTTTACCGATATCGGCTAAGCTCTTCACGGTTTTTACACCAGCGTCTTCTAACGCAGCAAATTTCTCATCAGCAGTACCTTTACCACCAGAGATGATGGCGCCAGCATGGCCCATGCGCTTACCAGCAGGTGCAGTGACACCGGCAATATAAGATACCACTGGCTTAGTGACATGTGCTTTGATGTAAGCTGCAGCTTCTTCTTCAGCAGAACCACCGATTTCACCGATCATCACGATGGCTTCAGTTTGTGGATCTTCCTGGAATAACTTCAGAATATCGATAAAGTTAGAACCCGGGATTGGGTCACCACCGATACCAACACAGGTAGACTGACCAAAACCGTAATCAGTGGTTTGCTTAACGGCTTCATAAGTCAGGGTGCCTGAACGTGACACGATACCGACTTTACCTGGCTTGTGAATGTGGCCTGGCATAATACCAATCTTACATTCACCTGGCGTGATGACGCCTGGGCAGTTCGGGCCGATTAAGCGTACGCCTAATTCGTCACATTTTACTTTGGCATCCAGCATATCTAACGTCGGGATACCTTCAGTGATACAGACGATCAGTTTGATACCGGCGTTAGCTGCTTCCAGGATAGAATCCTTACAGAATGGTGCTGGTACATAGATCACAGAAGCTTCTGCGCCAGTGGCGTCAACCGCTTCTTTTACCGTGTTAAACACTGGCAGACCTAAATGCGTTTGACCGCCTTTACCCGGTGTTACACCGCCAACCATTTTGGTACCGTAAGCAATAGCTTGCTCAGAGTGGAAAGTACCCTGGGCGCCAGTGAAACCCTGACAAATTACTTTGGTGTCTTTGTTAATTAAAACGCTCATTGCTTACCCCTTATGCCTTGGCCGCAGCTGCAACCACTTTCTGGGCAGCGCCAGTTAAGTCGGTATCAGCAATAATGTTCAGGCCACTTTCTGACAGTACCTTCGCGCCCAGTTCAGCGTTGTTACCTTGTAACCGCACGACTACCGGTACTTTAACGCCAACTTCTTTTACGGCGCCGATCACACCTTCAGCGATCATGTCACAACGCACGATACCACCGAAGATATTGATAAATACTGCTTTAACGGCAGCGTCAGACAGGATAATTTTGAATGCTTCTACAACGCGCTCTTTGGTCGCGCCGCCGCCAACGTCCAGGAAGTTAGCTGGTTGGCCACCGTGTAATTTTACGATGTCCATGGTACCCATGGCTAAGCCGGCACCGTTAACCATACAACCGATATCACCACCTAAAGCAACATAGTTCAGTTCCCATGATGCCGCGTGAGCTTCACGAGGATCTTCCTGTGACGGATCCTGCATCGCTTTTAAATCCGGGTGACGGTATAAGGCGTTACCATCGATAACCAGCTTGGCATCTAAACAGTGCAGATCGCCGGCTGGTGTAATAACCAGTGGGTTTACTTCTAACAGCGCCAGATCTTTATCCTGGAACAGTTTCGCTAAACCTAAGAAGATTTTAACAAACTGGTTAACTTGCTTGCCTTCCAGGCCCAGTTTGAATGCCAGTTCACGGCCTTGGTATGGCTGAGCGCCAACCAGTGGGTCAACAGTGGCTTTTAAGATTTTTTCCGGGGTTTCGTGGGCAACTTTTTCAATTTCCACGCCACCTTCAGTAGAGGCCATAAACACGATACGGCGTGAAGAGCGATCCACTACCGCACCTAAATACAGCTCTTTGGCGATATCAGTACAGGTTTCTACCAGAATACGGCTAACTGGCTGACCTTTCTCGTCTGTCTGGTAAGTTACCAGATTCTTACCCAGCCATTTTTCTGCGAAGGCGCGAATTTCGTCCTTGCTCTTGACCAGCTTTACGCCGCCCGCTTTACCGCGGCCACCAGCGTGAACCTGAGCCTTAACAACAAACATATCGCCGCCGATCTGATCAGCTGCGGCAACTGCTTCTTCTACAGTGGCTGCAGCGATGCCTTTAGATACAGGCAAACCATATTGGGCAAACAGTTGCTTACCCTGATACTCGTGCAAATTCATGGCTATTTTCCGTTCATTTTTGATTGAAGGCTGCAGTTATCGCAGCCTGTCGTTTAGGTCGGCGCGCATTATAGCGCCAACCCGATGTATTTAAAAACGCTGTTGCGCAAACAACAGCATTTTTATCCGCTTTTACCGCTTAGATATCCAGCAGAATACGGGTTGGGTCTTCCAGTAACTCTTTTACAGTAACCAGGAAGCCCACAGACTCTTTACCATCGATAATCCGGTGGTCGTAAGACAGCGCCAGATACATCATTGGTAGAATTTCCATCTTACCGTCTACCACCATCACGCGGTCCTGGATCTTGTGCATACCCAAAATAGCGGACTGTGGTGGATTGATAATTGGCGTAGACATCAGAGAGCCGAACACACCACCGTTAGTGATAGTGAAGTTACCGCCCATCAGGTCGTCCATCGCCAGCTTGCCATCACGGCCTTTGATGGCCAGATCTTTAATCGCTTTTTCGATTTCGGCCAGATTCATCTTGTCACAGTCACGCAGTACTGGCGTTACCAGACCACGAGGTGTAGATACCGCGATACTGACATCGAAGTAGTTGTGATAAACGATATCATCACCATCGATCGCCGCATTCACTTCCGGGAAGCGTTTCAGGGCTTCGGTAACTGCTTTAACATAGAACGACATAAAACCTAAACGGATACCATGACGCTTCTCAAACACGTCCTGATACTGCTTACGCAGATCCATAATGGGCTTCATGTTCACTTCATTGAACGTCGTTAACATAGCGGTAGAGTTTTTCGCTTCCAGTAAGCGGTTCGCGATGGTCTTACGCAAACGGGTCATCGGTACGCGTTTCTGGCTACGGTCACCGGCAGCAACCACAGGTGCGGTAGCGGCAGGCGCAGCGGCTTTAGCAGGTGCACCGGCTAAGAATTTTTCAACGTCTTCTTTGGTGACACGGCCGTTTTTGCCGGTGCCTTTGATTTTGCTGGCATCCAGACCTTTTTCGGCAATTAAACGACGCACTGACGGGCTTAAGGCATCATCACTGTCATCGCTGGCAGCTGGCGCAGCGGCGGCTGGTGCAGTCTCTGCTTTTGGTGCGTCAGCTTTCGCAGCTGGTGCACCACCGGCAGACATCTTACCAATGACCTGCTCAGCAGTTACAGTGGCGCCAACATCATGCAGGATCTCGCCCATCACGCCATCGGCCTGAGCGACGACTTCCAGCACAACTTTGTCGGTTTCGATATCGACTAATACCTGATCACGGCTTACGGCTTCACCGGTTTTTACGTGCCAGGTGGCGATAGTTGCATCTGCAACAGATTCCGGTAATACGGGTACTTTAATTTCCACTTTTTCACCTTTAACGGTTGGTCTTATCAGTTATAACAGCCCGCCACAGCGGGCTGCAAAGCGTTTTATTTCAGTGTCAGGGCGTCATTTACCAGCGCTTGCTGCTGCTTGTTATGTACCGACAGGTAACCAACAGCAGGTGAAGACGAAGCTTCACGACCGGCATAGGTCAGCTTAGCGCCTTGCGGAATAGCAGCCCAGAAATGGTGCTGACTGCAGTACCAGGCCCCCTGGTTTTGCGGCTCTTCCTGACACCAGACGAAATCGGTGACATGCTGATAGGCTGCCAGCGCTTGCGCCATTTCCTGATGCGGGAATGGATACAGCTGCTCAACCCGGATGATCGCCACGTCTTTCTGCTCGCGCTTACGCCGCTCTTCCAGCAGTTCGTAGTACACCTTACCGCTACAGAACACCACGCGTTTCACATCGGCCGGGTTCAGCTCGTCAATCTCGCCAATCACGTTATGGTAGACGCCTGACGCCAGCTCTTCCAGCGTAGAGGTTGCCAGTGGGTGACGCAGTAACGATTTTGGCGACATCACGATCAATGGCCGGCGCATTGGCCGCACCATCTGCCGACGCAACATATTAAATACCTGAGCCGGTGTGGTTGGCACACAGACTTGCATATTGTGGTCGGCACACAGTTGCAGGAAACGCTCCAAACGGGCTGAAGAGTGCTCCGGGCCCTGGCCTTCGTAACCGTGTGGTAATAACAGCGTTAAACCACAGAGACGACCCCACTTCTGCTCGCCTGAACTTAAGAACTGGTCAATGACCACCTGGGCACCGTTGGCGAAGTCACCAAACTGACCTTCCCAGATCACCATGGCGCGAGGTTCTGCGGTGGCATAACCATATTCAAAGGCCAATACCGCTTCTTCAGACAACGCCGAGTCATAGACCTGAAACACACCCTGTTTCTCGTCAATATGCTCAAGTGGCGTATAAGTGCTGGCATCAGTTTGACTGTGCAGTACTGCATGGCGATGGAAGAAGGTACCACGACCAGAATCCTGACCAACAATCCGCACCCGGCTACCTTCGGCAACCGTAGAAGCGTAGGCCAGAATTTCAGCAAAGCCCCAATCGATTTTCTTCTCACCTTTTAGCATCAGGGCGCGGTCTTCGTAAACACGACCGACCTGACGTTGTAAAGCATGTGCGGCTGGAACCTGGATCGCTTTTTCACCCAGCGCGACCAGTTTCTCCACCGGTACACTGGCGTCGTAAGGACTATCCCAATCTTTATTCAGGTATGGCGTCCAATCAACTGAAGTAGGAGCCATAGGACGCAGTTCTTCTACTACGCAATCACCTTTGTCCAGGGCATCACGATAACCATCAATCAGTGCCTTCACTTCTTCCGCCGTCACAATGCCTTCTAACTGCAGTTTCTCGGCATAGATTTCACGCGGCGTCGGGTGCTTCTTAATCTTCTGGTACATCAGCGGTTGGGTCGCATTCGGCTCATCCGCTTCGTTGTGGCCATTACGACGATAACAAACCAGGTCAATCACCACATCGCGTTTAAAGGTGTTGCGGTAATCTACGGCAAGTTGTGCCACAAATACGACGGCTTCCGGGTCATCACCGTTAACGTGGAAAATTGGCGCCTGTACCATCTTAGCGATATCAGTACAGTAAGGTGTAGAACGCGTGTCTTCCGGGTTAGAGGTGGTAAAGCCAACCTGGTTGTTAATCACGATCCGCACGGTGCCACCCACTTTAAAGGCACGGGTTTGCGACAGGTTAAAGGTTTCGGCTACCACACCCTGACCGGCAAACGCAGAGTCACCGTGAATAGTAATTGGCAGTGCTAAAGAGCCGTCAGTGCAACCACGACGATCTAAGCGGGCGCGCACTGAACCTAACACTACCGGGTTAACAATTTCCAGATGCGACGGGTTAAACGCCAGGGCTAAATGGACGATACCACCTTTGGTTTCAAAGTCAGACGAGAAACCCATGTGGTATTTCACGTCACCGGCACCCACCACTTCGTATTTACCGGCGAACTCGTCAAATAATTTTGACGGGTTTTTACCCAGTACGTTGATCAGCGTATTTAAGCGGCCACGGTGTGCCATACCGATAACAGAGTCCTGTGCGCCCTGCTCACCGGCACGGTGGATCATGGCTTTGAGCATCGGGATCATGGCATCGCCACCTTCCAGACCAAAGCGTTTGGCACCCGGGAATTTTGACCCTAAATATTTTTCCAGGCCATCAGCGGCAACCAGACCTTTTAAGATCTGTAACTTGGTAGCTTTATCATAGCGAGGCTGTGACTGAATGCTCTCCAAACGTTGCTGGATCCAGCGTTTTTCATCAGTCGATACGATGTGCATATACTCAGCACCAATAGAGCCGCAATAAGTGCGCTCCAGGGCTTTGTGCAAATCGCCTAATTTCATCGTTTCCTGACCAGCTGCGAATGATCCAACATGGAACTCTGTATCGTAATCAGCTTCAGACAGTTCATGGTAAGACAATTCAAGGTCACGTACCCTGGGTTGCTTCCATAAATTCAGCGGGTCAAGATTGGCATGCTGGTGACCACGGAACCGATAGGAGTTGATTAATTGCAGCACTTTGACCTGACGGCTGTCGGCACCACTGCCGCTATTGACGACCACCACTTCACGGTGTTTGTTTTTAGCCAGTTCAGCAAACTGTTGCCGGACATCACTGTGCCGGGTTTCGAGATCGACCCCATCGATTTTTGGTAACTTGGCAAAAAATTCGCGCCATTCGTCACCAACACTGGTGGGCTCTGCTAAGTAGGATTCATAGAGTTCATCCACATAGGCCATGTTGCCACCGCCAAGATGTGAAGACTCTAACCACGCCTTCATTACACCTTCGTGCATTTAGTTTCCCTTATTTCTGAGCACCTGGAAAAATTAGCAAAAAAACTGCCGTGCTGCATGCAGCCCGGACAGTTTCAGTTAAATACTAAAAAAGGGCGCATTACAGCGCCCGGTTTAACAACATCGATTTGATCTGTCCGATAGCTTTAGTCGGGTTCAGTCCTTTTGGACAGACGTTGACACAGTTCATAATACCGTGGCAGCGGAACACGCTGAAAGCGTCGTCAAGATCATTTAAGCGTTGTTCAGTCGCAGTATCGCGACTGTCAGCCAGGAAGCGGTAGGCATGCAGTAAACCAGCCGGGCCGATAAACTTATCCGGGTTCCACCAGAACGACGGACAAGAGGTCGAACAACAAGCACATAAAATACATTCGTACAGGCCGTCAAGTTTAGCACGTTCTTCCGGCGACTGCAGGAACTCACCCGCTGGTGGTAACTTGCTGTCGTTGATCAGGTACGGTTTTACCTTCTCATACTGGGTGTAGAACTGGCTCATATCTACCACCAGATCGCGGATTACCGGTAAACCTGGCAGTGGCCGCAATACAATCTTGCCGCCTTTTAAACCAACGGCAGATAATGGCGTAATACAAGCCAGACCGTTTTTGCCGTTCATGTTCAGACCATCTGAACCGCAAACACCTTCACGGCAGCTGCGACGGAACGACAAGGTAGGGTCCTGCTCTTTTAACTTTAACAGTGCATCCAGCACCATCATATCCCGGCCTTCCGGGTTATCCAGCGTGTAATCCTGCATGCGCGGCGCTTGGTCGACATCAGGGTTATAACGATAGATGGAAAATACTAACTTCTGCATCGTTGTGGCCCCTCTTAGTACTTACGTGCTTTTGGCGGGAAAGCTTCACGGAACTTCGGTTCCAGATTCACTTTACGCTTAAACATAGATTCAGTATCCGGTGTGTAAACACTGTGGCATAACCAGTTTTCATCATCACGATCCGGGAAGTCAAAACGGGCATGGGCACCACGGCTTTCAGTACGGAAGTTCGCTGCTACCGCAGTTGAGTAAGCGGTTTCCATCAGGTTGTCCAGCTCTAAACATTCAATACGCTGGGTATTGAAATCTGAGCTCTTGTCATCCAGACGGGCAAACTTCAGCCGCTCACGGATTTCTTTTAACTGTTGCAGACCTTCGGCCATCGCCTGACCTTCACGGAATACCGAGAAGTTAAGTTGCATGCAGTTTTGCAGGTCTTTCTTAATCTGTACCGGATCTTCACCCTGACCTGGTTTGCTGTCTTCCCAGCGACGGGTGCGGGCCAGAGCAGCATCAATATCGTCAGCAGAGGCGGCACGGGCTTCTGCGGTAGCAGCCAGCGCTTCGCCCAGGTGTAAGCCAGTAGCACGGCCAAACACCACTAAGTCTAACAGTGAGTTACCGCCTAAACGGTTAGCACCATGTACCGATACACAAGCAATTTCACCACAGGCAAATAAGCCAGGTACCACCGCTTCTGAGCCGTCAGCTTTTGGCGAAATCACCTGACCATGGACGTTGGTTGGAATACCACCCATCATATAGTGACAGGTTGGGATAACCGGAATTGGTTCTTTTACCGGATCAACGTGCGCAAAAGTACGTGACAATTCACAAATACCTGGCAGACGGCTTTCCAGAACCTCTTCACCTAAGTGATCTAGTTTCAGCTTGATATGGACGCCCCAAGGACCATCACAACCGCGGCCTTCACGGATTTCGGTCATCATGGCGCGGGCTACCACGTCACGGCCGGCTAAGTCTTTGGCGTTTGGTGCATACCGCTCCATAAAGCGCTCGCCGTCTTTATTCAGCAGATAGCCACCCTCACCACGACAACCTTCAGTAACCAGGGTACCGGCGCCGGCAATACCTGTTGGGTGGAACTGCCACATTTCCATATCCTGCAGCGGCACGCCAGCACGCAGCGCCATACCAACACCGTCACCTGTATTAATGTGGGCGTTAGTGGTCGAAGCATAAATCCGACCGGCACCGCCGGTCGCTAACACGGTCGCTTTAGCTTTGAAATAGACAATTTCGCCGGTCTCAATATCAATCGCCGTACAACCAACGATAGCGCCATCCTGGTTTTTCACCAGATCTAAGGCATACCACTCGGAGAACACCTGAGTGCGGTTCTTAACGTTTTGCTGATATAAAAGGTGCAACAAAGCATGACCGGTACGGTCAGCAGCAGCGGCAGTACGGGCAGCCTGCTCACCACCAAAATTCTTCGACTGACCGCCAAATGGGCGCTGATAGACGCGGCCGTTTTCAAAACGAGAGAACGGTAAGCCCATATTTTCCAGCTCGGTAATAGCTTCCGGGCCGGTCTTACACATATATTCAATGGCGTCCTGGTCACCGATATAGTCCGAACCCTTAACGGTATCGAACATGTGCCACTCCCAGTTATCTTCGTGGGAATTACCCAGTGCGACCGTAATACCGCCCTGGGCAGATACAGTGTGCGAACGGGTTGGAAACACTTTAGACAATAAGGCGCAAGTTAAACCAGACTGGGTGATCTGTAACGCCGCACGCATACCTGCACCACCGGCCCCAATAACGATGGCATCAAATTCTCTTACTGGAATAGTCACTTAAGCACCCCACAACACAAATAAACCTACTGCCACATACGCGAAGGCAATCACATAAAGTACAAACTGCAAGGCGGCGCGTAAGCGAGCGCATTTGACATAGTCAGTCAGTACCTGCCATAACCCGATACGGGTATGGATAGCGATAGAGATCAGGGCAAGTAAGGTAAATACTTTTACAAAGAGGTTGGCAAAGAGTGCATGCCAGACTTCAAAGGTCACTTCGGGAGTGAACAGGAAGAAACCCAGGATAAACAAGCTATATAACGCCAGCACAACAGCCGACGCGCGCAGAGAAACATAATCCTGAACGCCATCGCGCTTCAGGCTTGCCTGATTCAGAACCATACCCAAACTCCTGCTAAAACGGCTAATACAATCCACAAACCTATGGTCAGATTTGCACTCAGGTTACCGGACTTCAGTTCTTCCCAGTGCCCCAGGTCCATAATCATATGGCGAATGCCACCCAACAGGTGGTAAATCAGTACCGTGATAGTGCCCCAAGCGATAAATTTCGCTAAATGTGAATTTAGCAAGGACTTCACGTAGTCAAAGCCTTCTGCGCTTTGCAATGAAGTCGCCCATGCCCAAATCACAAACAGCAGTGCGAAAAACATTGCCACACCAGTAACCCGGTGCAGAATAGAAGCTTTGGCAGTCGCAGGTAGAGAGATAGTCGATAAATCGAGATTTATTGGTCTTTGCTTTTTCACAGTTTCTTGCCCATCGATGCCCGTGTAGAGCGTAGTTGTCATTATTGTCGCTGTAAAACCAGTGACATCCCAACGCCAATATACTCTTTATGCCCCAAGCTGGTTCAGCAAAAAAGCTGGTGTCAGGTGAACTGCTTTTACGCCGCCAATAGTATATATTTCATAAAAGGCTATTACAATTTTTGTTTGGTTTTACACGGAAAATTCCGCAGGTGAAAAGTTACATAAATTGTCAAAAGCAGCAATACGACTAGAGTCGAATACTTATTCAACGATTAGTCTTTAGAATTGACTTTCAGGTGTGGTTTGCGAGTAGAATAGCCCAAACCCTAATATCCGATACTACAACAATAGGAGAAATCCAATGGCAGATAAAAAGGCCGTCGTGCAGATTGATGGTAAGACCTTCGAGCTACCGATCTACGCTGGCACGGCAGGCACTGACGTAATCGACGTACGTACTCTCGGGCAACAGGGCTACTTCACTTTTGACCCGGGCTTTATGTCTACCGGCTCCTGTGAATCGAAGATTACCTATATCGATGGCGACAATGGCGTATTGCTGCACCGCGGTTATCCGATTGAACAACTTGCTGAAAAATCAAACTATCTGGAAACCTGTTATTTACTGTTAGAAGGTGAATTACCCACTGAACAGCAGTATCAGGATTTCGTAAAAACCATCACCCGCCACACCATGGTCCACGAAAAAATCGCTGCCTTTTTCCAGGGTTTCCGTGTTGATGCGCACCCTATGGCGATGCTGTGTGGCGTAGTAGGCGCGATGTCGTCTTTCTATCACTCAGATTTGGACATTAACGATCCGATGCAGCGCAAGCGTAGCGCGCACCGTTTAATCGCCAAGCTGCCAACCATCGCAGCTATGGCTTATAAATATACAGTTGGCCAGCCGTTTGTGTATCCACGCAACGATTTGAGCTACTCAGAAAACTTCCTGCATATGATGTTCTCAGTGCCGGCCGAAGAGTACAAAGTCAGCCCGGTATTAGCGAAAGCAATGGACCGCATCTTTATGCTGCACGCTGACCATGAGCAGAACGCTTCAACCTCAACAGTACGCTTAGCCGGTTCATCGGGCGCTAACCCCTATGCCTGTATCGCCGCAGGTGTGGCATCGTTATGGGGCCCGGCACACGGTGGCGCCAACGAAGCCTGCCTGAAGATGTTACAACAAATTGGTTCTGTTGATCGTATCCCTGAATTCGTCGCCCGCGCCAAAGACAAGAATGACTCTTTCCGTCTGATGGGCTTTGGTCATCGCGTGTACAAGAACTTTGACCCACGGGCTAAAGTGATGCGTGAAACCTGCCATGAGGTACTGAGCGAGCTGAATATTAAGGATCCACTGCTGGATGTGGCGATGGAGCTGGAGCGTATTGCGCTGTCAGACCCGTACTTTATCGAGAAGAAACTGTATCCAAACGTCGATTTCTACTCTGGTATCATCTTAAAAGCTATTGGTATTCCAACCAGTATGTTCACCGTGATCTTCGCCATGTCACGTACTGTCGGCTGGATCTCACACTGGGATGAAATGCTGTCGGATAAAGGCCATAAAATCGGTCGGCCACGTCAGCTGTATACCGGTTATACTGCCCGTGATTATGTCAGCAAGAAATAATATTTTTTGCTAGTTATCAAAGCGGCCTGAGGCCGCTTTTTTATTTTTTGCATTTTTATGCAAGCTCTGATTCGATAAATTGGCCATAAATTGGCATAATTATGCCATTGGTGTTATGGAGTCCAAAGTTCTCATGTCAAGTTTTGATGCCCTGGCCTTCCGGCAGTTTTTTCCGTTTTTTAACAATAACCCGGACTGGGTCTATCTGGACACCGCAGCCACCAGCCAGAAACCACAGCAGGTGATCGACGCCGAATTAGCATTCTATCAGCGACAAAACAGCAATGTGCATCGCGGTGCCCACCAGCTAAGCCAGCATGCCACCGCCGCTTTTGAAGCGGCCCGGGACAAGGTACAGCAATTTCTGAACGCGGCAAGCCGCTCGGAGATCATTTTTACCAGCGGCACCACTGCCGCCTTTAACCAGCTGGCCTTTGGTTTAATGGATACTGTACTCAAGCCTGGCGATCGGATCCTAATTTCTGCCTTGGAACATCATGCCAATATCGTACCCTGGCAGCTACATTGCCAGAGTCATGGTGTACAGCTGGATGTGATCCCATTGGACCCGCAGTTAATGCCTGACCTTGACGTCTACCAGCAGTTATTGGCGCTCAAACCTAAGATCGTCAGCCTGACCCAGGTATCCAATGCGCTGGGGCATATTCTGCCTTTAGCAACTATGTTACGGGCAGCTAAAGCCGCAGGGGCAATTACCATAGTGGATGGGGCTCAGGGCGTGAGCTGGCAGGTACCGGATGTGCAACTATGGCCGGTAGATTTTTACTGCTTCTCCGGCCATAAGCTCTATGGCCCCACTGGTATTGGCGTCTTGTATGGCAAACAGCGCTATCTGGAACAGTTAAGGCCCTTACTGGGCGGGGGCGAGATGATTAGCGATGTCAGCTTTCAGCGCTCTAGCTTTGCTGCACTACCGGCCCGGCTCGAGGCCGGCACACCCAATATTGCCGGCGCCATAGGCCTGGCCGCTGCCATTGACTTTATCCGGCAGTTTGACGCTAAGCAAATAAATCAGTATAAAGGCGAGTTATTACAACAATTTGCTGCTGGGCTTAGTCAAATTCCCGGCTTGAGATCCTTGACCAGGGTTGAACACAGTGCCGGTATTGTTAGTCTGCAGCTGGCCGGAGAGCATCCAAATGATCTGGCAATGTTGTTAAATGAACAAAAAATAGCTGTGCGTGCCGGTGCTCATTGTGCCATGCCGTTATTTGCCACGCTACAGTTGCCAGGCGCGGTGCGTTTTGCTTTTGCACCTTATAATTTACCGGCCGAGGTCGATGTCACCCTGCAGGCATTAGCGGCAGCCACTGAGATCCTGAGGTAACCATGCTACAACAACTTATTGCCGATACCGCCACCGGCCTGCAGCAGATCGCAGAGCACGAGCTACCTTTGCTGCAACAACCTGCTGATTGGCAAAGCAAATACCGGTTGTTAATGCAATTGGGCAAACAATTACCTGCCCTACCGGAGAAAATGCGCCAGACTGAATATCTGGTACGTGGCTGTGAAAGCCGGGCCTGGCTGCTGCACTATCAGGAGCCGGTAAGCGGCAAACATTATTTTGTACTGGACAGTGAAGCCCGTATCGTTAAAGGCCTGTTGGCGATAATGCTCTGTTTTGTGAATGGTAAAACCGGCGCTGAACTGGCCGAACTGGATCTCAGTCGCCATTTTGACGCGCTAAACCTGCGCCCTTACCTTAGTCAATCCCGGGGCAATGGCCTGACTATGATGCTGCAACGTATTCAGAGTACTATTAAAGCTTAACACTCGCCGTTAGTTACTCGCTGACGTAGCCGGTATTCAGCCTAAATTCAGCTGTAATAAGCTTTAATGCCTCACCCTGGGCGCACTCTATGCCCAGGCTTATCGGGGTCGCGCTATGGATAATCTCTCTCTTCCTGAATTCAGTCTGCAGTTACGGCAACAACAACCACAGCGCTCGTTCAGCTTTAACTGGCAAGGCCAAAAGCTTTGGATAAAACAGCAGGAGCCTGCCCTGCCGGCTTGGCGCCGCGTGTTACCAAAACTTATTGCCAGCCTGAGCTCTAATCCGCTGTACTTTCCCAGTATTGAACCTGTTGCCGCACTGGCCGGCGAAGCTAAACGCTTACAGCTGCTGGGTAGCCTGGGTTTTAATGTGCCGCGGGTTTTGGTCGCGTCGGAAGAATACCTGGTGCTCTCCGATGTCGGGCCCTCACTAAAGTACTGGCTAACGGAAGCACAACCCGACGCCAAACAGCGACGCGAGATTTTGCTGCGGGCAGCAGCGGCGCTGGCTAAATTGCATCAGCATAATCGCTGGCATGGCCGGCCGGCATTACGCGATCTGTGTTGGGATGGTAAGCAGATTGGCTTTATTGATTTTGAAGAAAATCCGCATCAACAACTGAGTATTGACCAGTGTATGGTGCGGGATGTACTGATCTTTATCCATGGCCTGTATCGCTATCTTGAGCACACAGATCCGCTGATTGAAGAAGTCATTACCGAGTATCGCCGCCTCGCGCCTGGACGGGTATGGCGCGATAGTCTGGCGGTGGTCGAGCAGATGTGGTTAGTTTATCCGTTACTGGAACTAAGCCATGGCTTACTCGGTAAAGATGGTAAGCAAGCCTTGCTGGCGCTGCGGCAATTACGCCAGCACCGCAGTGACCAACAACGTAGTAAGTTACCCTGGATTGTGCTCAGCTTGTTGCTCGCTTACACCCTTGCGGACCAGTTTGACTAACAGGCGCGACACTGCAGCAAAACCAAAACTGGCCGTCACCACAGTGGCGGCACCAAAACCGCCGCTGCAATCCAGCCGCATAGCCCCGCCATTATCCGGCTTTTGCTGACAAACACTGCCGTCAGCGGCCGGATAACGTAACTGCTCGGTTGAAAATACACAATCGACGCCAAAACGCCGCTTGGGATTGCGGCTAAACTGATGATCACGTCGCAGCATATTACGTACCTTCGCCAACAGCGGGTCGTTGTAGGCCTGCGTCAGATCGGCGATTTGGATCTGCGTCGGGTCAAGCTGACCACCGGCGCCGCCGGTGGTGATCAGCGGGATTTTGCGCCGCTTACACCAGGCAATCAATGCTGTTTTGGCTTTTACTGCATCAATCGCATCCAGCACATAGTCAATTTTGCCGTGTAATAACTGCGCCAGATTATCAGCTGCTATAAAATCCGCTACCTGATGTACTACGCATTCCGGGTTGATCTGATGGATCCGCTCTGCCATTACCGCGACCTTATCCTGCCCCACTGTTGCAGTCAGCGCATGTAACTGGCGATTAATATTGCTGACACAAACATCGTCCAAATCAATCAACGTCAGCTCGCCAATACCGGAGCGGGCCAGCGCTTCCGCCGCCCAGCTGCCCACACCACCAATGCCTATCACCACCACATGCGCCTGACGAAATTGTTGCAATGCAGTCTGACCATAAAGCCGGGCAATGCCGGCAAAACGGGTTTCATAATCTGACATTATTCATCCTGATCTGAACAAGCAGCCAACTGCGCAGGGGCAGCTGGCCAGGGAAAATCAGCCGGCGTTAACCAGCTCTGCGGTAAGCCCCGTTGCAACAATTCGGCAAAGGCCACACCGCTATCGGGTAATACCTGGAACCTATACTGATGCCCAAATAAGCTGAAATTGAGCGCATAGGCATGCAGGTAGACCCGATCTGCCGCCACCCCACCATAGAGTTCATCTCCCAGAATAGCAGCCCCCACGCTCTTTAGCGCCACTCTTAACTGATGAGTTTTACCGGTGAAAGGTTTTAATAGAAAAGCCCGAAAAGGCGCATCCTGATAGCCCTGACTGACAAAATAGGTCACCGCAGGCGCTTGCTCGCCCTGACCAAGACGCCAGGCGCCCCGCCGTGCCGGTTGCATGGGCCCCTTTACCCAGCCTTGCTTTTTTTGTGGCCGCGCGGCGCTAAGTGCCAGATAGCATTTCTGCACCTGCCGCCTGGCAAATAACTGGGTTAGCTCAGCCGCGGCCTCAGGCCGGCGTGCCAGTAATAGCAAGCCAGAGGTGACTTTATCCAGCCGGTGCACCGGATAAAGCTTTTGTGCCAGCTGTTGCTCGGCCAACGCCACCAGCCCGGGGCCTTGCTCAGAATGAAAACTGACGCCGGCGGCCTTATTCAGTACATAGAAATCGTCGGTTTGCGCCACTATCTGAAAAGCATCAGTCATAGGCTTTAGCATGGGCGATGGCCCTTGCCAGATCCTCGGCAGTATCTACCCCCATCGCCGGCGGTGCTATTGCATCGGCAACATGGATGGATTCACCCTGCCACAGCACCCGCAATTGCTCCAGCGCTTCCAGTCGCTCCAGGGTCGACACCGGCCAGCGCACATAATCCTGAATAAAACCGGCGCGGTAGGCATAGATGCCGATATGGCGCCGGTAATGCTGAGCGAGCTCGGCCTGAAACGCCTGATCGCGATCAAAGGGGATCACCGAACGGCTAAAATACAGCGCATAACCTTGTTGGTCGGTCACTACTTTGACGATATTGGGATTGGAAATCTCACTGGCATCGCTAAGCGGCAATGCCAGCGTGGCCATGCGCGCGCGCTGCTGGGCCGCCAGATTTGCCGCCACCTGACCGATTAATGCCGGTGGAATAAAGGGCTCATCACCCTGGACATTAACGACTATAGTATCTGCCGGCAGCCCCAGTTTCGTCACCACTTCTGCCAGACGCTCAGTACCGGAGTTGTGGTGAGTGGCAGTAACGCAGACTTCACCACCAAAACTTTCTACAACCGCTTTGATCCTCTGATCATCGGTTGCCACCAGCACCCGAGCCGCTCCACTTTGCAACGCCTGACGGTACACCCGTTCAATCATCGTTTTACCGTTGATGTCAGCCAGCGGTTTACCTGGCAGGCGGCTACTGGCAAAGCGCGCCGGTATCACCACTAGGAACGCCATTTTTCACACTCTTCAGCGCTTAATATGGTGGCTTCATTGGCCAGTAATACCGGAATATTATTACTTAAACGATAGGCCAGCCGATCCAGCGTACAAATCAAACGCTGACCATCTTTATCGTATTTCAGTTTACCTTTACAGACCGGGCAGGCCAGGATATCAGTCAATGCCGGATTGAGTGCCATAACGAATTCCCAAAGTATTTATTAAAGCGTTCAGACGGGCGACGACTGCCGCGTCCGGCTCCGCCTGCACTGGCAGATAATACCAGTCGGGCCGGGCAAATTTGCGGCATTTTACCGCGTCTTTTTCCGTCATCAGGATCGGACCTGAGACCATGTTAAAGTCATCCGCCTGAAAAGGATGATGATCGGGCCAGAAATGGCAATGCTTGATTTTAAATCCAGCCTGCTCGGCAGAGGCTTTAAAACGTAGCGGATTGCCAATACCGGCGACCAGTTGAATTTCGGTGTCAGGCGTCAGTGGCACTGCATCGGGTAATAACGGCAATGCCGCCGCAGAACTGAGCTTGATTTCGCCAGCCGCCAGCGCTGAGCTACCACTATTGGCAATCACCAGGTCGACACTGGCAAGGCGTTTTGGTAACTCCCGTAGCGGCCCGGCCGGTAATAACCAGCCATTGCCCAGACCGCGTTGCCCATCCAGCAACACGATTTCCAGATCCCGGGCCAGACGGTAATGCTGTAAACCATCATCGGAAATAATAATATCAACCTGCGGTCGCTTCTCCAGCAAAAAACGCCCTGCTGCTACCCGATCGGGTGACACCACTATGGGACAGCCGCTGCGCTGGGCCAATAACAGGGGTTCGTCACCAACCAGCGCCGGACTATCCAACTCGGTGACCAGCCGCGGCGCCTTAACCTTACCACCATAACCACGTGAAATAATGCCGGGTGTATAACCCCGCTGCCGCAGATAGTCACACAACCAAATCGTAAAAGGTGTCTTGCCGGTGCCGCCTACCGTGATATTGCCGACAATCAGCACCGGTACCGGCAATGTTTCGGTCTTTCGCATCCCAGTGCGAAACAATAAGCGCCTGACACTGCTAACCAGATAGAACAAGGCGCTAAACGGCAGCAACAAGGCACACCACCAGTGTTTTTTATACCAGGCTTGCTCTAACAGATTCATGCGTCGCCACCAAACTGCAGTTTATGCAACGAGGCATAGGCACCGTCCTTTGCCAACAATTGCTGATGGGTGCCCTGCTCCAGAATACGTCCTTGATCCATCACAATAATATTGTCAGCTTTTTCGATGGTCGATAAACGATGCGCAATCACAATGCTGGTGCGGCCCTTTAATAACACATCCAGTGCCGCCTGAATTTTCCGCTCCGACTCGGTATCCAGCGCCGAGGTCGCTTCATCCAGAATCAGCACAGGTGCCTGACGTAGCAGGGCTCGGGCAATGGCAATACGCTGGCGCTGGCCGCCTGACAAACTGACGCCATTCTCGCCGATCTGTGTATCCAACCCATCCGGCAGCTTGTCGGTAAACTCGAGCACATGCGCCTTTTCCGCGACATCAAGCAGCTGCTCGCGGCTAACCGGACCGGGCATGCCATAGCAAATATTATTAGCAATAGTATCGTTAAACAGCATGACATGCTGCGACACCACAGCAATTTGACTGCGCAACGAGGCCCGGGTGTAACTTTGGATATTTTGATCATCGAGCAGGATTTCGCCCTGCTCCACTTCGTAAAAACGCGGCAGCAGACTGGATATCGTGGTTTTGCCGCTGCCGGAGCGCCCGACCAGCGCCACCGTCTGGCCAGCTTTAATACTGAAGCTGATATCCTTTAGTACCTGTTGCTGATGTCCGGGGTAATGAAAACTGACATGGCTAAAGCTGATATCTCCCTTGGCAGCTTTGAGCTCTATCCGGCCGGTTTCCTGCTCCGTCAGTTGATCGAGGATCTTAAAAATACTGGCGGCAGCGGCTAAACCACGTTGAAACTCACTGTTAACGGTGGTTAATTGCTTTAGTGGTTTAAGCATCATCACCATCGCCGTAACGATGGATGAGAAAATACCCGGTGTCAGGCTTTCCAGCATGTCCGGCTGGCTGGCCATAAAGACGACGAACGCCAGTGCGAAGGAGGCTATCAACTGGATCACACCAGAGCTGATGGCCGAGGTTGAGTCCATTTTTACCCCTTGCAAACGGGTTTGGTTATTCACCTCGGCGAAACGTTGATCTTCCAGTTGCTGGCCGCCAAAAGACAGGATCACCTTATGGCCATTTAACATCTGCTCCGACGCCGTGGTAACGCCGCCCATCGCATGTTGGATTTTATAGCTCAGTTGCCGGAAGCGCTTTGATACCAGGCTGACGATAACGGCGATCACCGGCGCGATCAGAAAGAAGATTAGTGACAACTGCCAGCTATACCAGAACATAACGAAAATCAGGCCAACCACCAGGGCGCCGTCACGTACCAGCACGATCAGCGCCTTAGTAAGGGATTGTTTAATCTGCTCGGCGTCGTAGGTAATTTTTGAGATCAGCTCGCCAGTGGAGTGTTTGTCATGAAAACTGACCGGCAGGCGCATCATATGACCAAACAGCTGTTGCCGCATATCCTTTACGATCTGATTACCGACCCAGCTGATGCAATAAGTTGCCGTAAAATGAAAAATACCACGCAAAATAAATAATAAGATCACGACCAGCGGAGCATAACGCAAAAAGTCGGTGTCTTTTTCCTGAATACCGCGGTCAATAAAAGGCTGTACCGACGCGATAAATCCTGCATCAACCAGGGAGTAACCAATCATGCCGACTATGGCGGCGACAAAGCCGAGCCGGTAAGGCTTTAAGTAACCAAGAAGACGGCGGTAAACTACCATGCTTGTATCGTTATCTGACTGCAAAATAAGCACCTTTTTATTCTAAGCTTGCTATTCTAGCGCGTTCTGATCTCAGTTTCAGCACCTGGCGTCACGTTTTCTGTCCAGCGCGGTCGCTGCCGCTGTCGCCAGGTTGAAATTTTAAGCTGCCTTGGCTGAAAATCCACGACAATAGCACCTTGTTCCCCACTGTGGTAGAGCGGCAACTGCAACAAGGCAATGCGTTGCCGAACCGCCGTCACCGGATACGGGTGCGCAGCGGCGCCATTGGCAGCAAGCAGCAGTTGTACCGGTGCCAACTGCTGTAATAAGGCCAGTGAATTCGCGCTGTCACGCCCAAAATCACTTAGCAAATAGAGATCTGCGCTCAATTCAGGATAACGTGCCAGTAGCCGTTGCTCAGTCAGTCGCTGCAACCTGCCGGGCAACAGTAGTTGCCAGCCATTCAGGCTAATACTTAAGCTGCAAGGATCCTTGTCAGGCAGTGACCAGTGCCGTAGCGTCAGTTTCGCCGCCAGTTCATGCTTTTCAATAGCAGCACAAGCCTGGCTGGTCGCCGGCAGCGCATCGGCACTAAACAGCGGCCAGGCTGCAGTGTGTTGACGTAATAACGCTACAGCAGGCAGATGCTCTGCCGTTAAGCGTGGCCAGATCACGGCATCCAGTTGGCGAATGCGGTAGAACTGCAATAGCGGCAGCAGCTGTTGCCGTACCAGTTGTTCGGCCTGAGGCGCCGGGATGTCCAGATACAGCAGCTTAGTGTCTCTTTGCTCGAGCAGTAACACCGTTGCCTGACCGCTATCCAGCAACGTCAGTCTGACACCCGCTGTTGGCGTTAGCAGCATGGCAATGCTAAAGGTTAATACAAAGCAGCCCCAAACCAGATACCTTACTCTTAACAGTAACAATAGTAAAAACAGCGCACATAACAGCAGCGCAACCGTGCCACTTAACTCTGGTAAACTCCACCACACCGGCCACTGCGCCGCCCAATCCAGCCAAAGCTGTAATGGCCTGAGCGCCAGATCCGGTAGCAGCCAGACCTCGGTGGCAAAAGGCAAGCCGCTCAGGCTATAGAGTAGCGCTAGTAAGACCAGCGGGATCGCCAGCAAAGTACACCAGGGGATAAATAACAGATTAGAAATTAGCGTCAGCGCACTTAAGCCATTAAAAAACACCGCGGTCAGCAGGCTCATGCTCGCGGTAAGCAATAGATGAAAACACAGCCAGTAGCGCAGACGCTGCGGCCAGGGCTGTGGCAGCGGCCCCAGATACCAACTGAGCAACAAAATCATGCCAACGGCCAGGATCGATAACCAGAAACTGACACTGATTACCCACAACGGATTGAGCAGTAGCAGCGTGCTACAGAGCAGCAGCCAGTAATTAGCCGCATTTGCCGGACGTAACAGCAAGCGCCCGGTTAAAAATAATCCGAGTGCTACTATGGCTCTCAACGTCGGCACCGCAAAGCCGGCCAGCCAGGCGTAAGCCAGTGCCGGTACCAGCGACAGTACTAATGCCAGCGGCAGCGGTGCCTTACGACGACATATGGTGCCAAGCCCCAGCAACAGCGCCAGACTCCAGCCGTAGACCAGGCTAATATGTAATCCCGAGATCACCAGTAAATGCCCGAGGCCACTGTGCCGCAATCCCTGCCAGAGTTCAGGCGAAAAATCCCGCTCACCGCTACTGAGAGCCCGCAGCAGGATAGCCGTCTCCCGCTCCTGCCAGGCAAGTTCCAGTTGCTGCAGAAGTCGTGGACGTAAAGCCCGGCTGGATGCCAGCTTAATCGCCGGGCGCTGCCGGTCCAAATAGCCGGTTGCAATGACCCTTTGTTGTAACGCACTTAGCTCAGCATTAACCGCACCGGGATTTTGCCGGCTAGATACGGCCTTTAAGCGCAGCGGTAGGCGCCACCGCTCGCCTACTTCAAGCGCAGGTGCCTGTAACCAGCGCACTCTAAGCTGATAGCCTCTGGCTTGCGGGTCCAGTATCTCCAGCTGCAACAAACTGCTTTCACTGTCCTGCTGCACAGCCCGGATCCGCACCTCATAGTAAGCTGGCGCAGCAGCGAGTAGCTGCGATACGGCTTGATGATGGCTCAGCAACTGCCAATGCCAGCTGCAGAGAAAACCTAACAGCCCGGTAATTAACCAGCAGCGGTACAGTGCCGCCAACAGTAGCAGCAATGGCAAAATAATTTTCAAAAAAGCTGGCAGAAGCGGCAAAAATAACGACAATAGACAACCAGCCAGCACACCATAATAGAGCCTGTGCATTTTTACTTTATGTAAATGAATTGTAATGCCAAAGAAAACTATTAAGAAATATTTACCATCGCCGGAAAAAATCAAGCAGATGAAAATCCTGAATCTGTTCGGGACCATGCTGCATGATGGCAACCTCTGGCATCTGAACCGCCGTTCAGCGCGCGGCGCCTTTGCTGTGGGTTTATTCTGGGCCTGGATGCCACTGCCATTTCAGATGGTATTTTCGGCGGTGATGGCGGTGCCGTTACGGGTTAATTTGCCACTGTCGGTGGCGCTGGTCTGGGTTTCTAACCCTTTGACGATGCCGGTTATGCTGTACCTGTGTTATCTGGTTGGCACTGTGGTATTGGCGGCGCCGGCCGAACCCTTTGCCTTTGAAGCCAACTTTGCCTGGCTGTGGCACAGCATGCAAACGATCGGTAAGCCACTTATGACTGGCTGTCTGCTGATGGGCATTACCGCCAGCATCGTCGGCTATTTTGCCATTGACTGGCTGTGGCGTTTTTCAATCCGCAAAGAAAAACTCAGCCGTTTATTACTACGGCGCAATAAACAGCAACCCCCTGAAGATACCCCCTAGAGGATTATCTTACCGATATTAACGCTGCCCCAGCACCCGCGCCGGATTAACCAAACTGGCGCGGTAAGCCGGATAAAGCGTCGCCAGGGTACTCAGCGCCAGCGCCAGCGCCACTGTTACTGCGACATCCTGCCACTGCAGCAGCGACGGAATAAAATCGATAAAGTAGATGCTGGGATCGAGCAAAGAGCGGCCCAGCGCCTGAGTGACCCAGTAAAAAATCTGTTCGATATTCAGCGCCAGCAGTACACCACAGAGCGCGCCGCTCAGAGTGCCGACCACGCCATTTAAAGAGCCTAGCAGCACAAATACTTTAATTATCCTGGCAGGCTGCATGCCCATGGTCAGTAAGATCGCAATATCTGATTCCTTTTCCCGCACGGCCATCACTAGCGTTGCGACTATATTAAAACAAGCGACTGCGATAACCAGGGTTAGCACCAGATACAAAATACCGCGTACCAGTTGGATATCGTTGTAAACATGGCCCTGGGTACGGAACCAATCGAGCAGATAGACATAGTCTTCTGAGACCTGGCCCAGAGTTCTGGCCATTTGCTGGGCGGCAAAAATATCGTCCAGCCGGAAGGCAAAGCCCTGTACCGCGCCGGGTGGCATTTCCAGAAATTTGTTTAACGCCGTTAACGACAACCAGACCTGACTCTGATCCAACTGCCCGCCCATATGCACAATACCACTAACGGTTAACAGGCGATTGGAATAGCTGGCCAGCCGGCCATCCTCGGTAAAACGCGGCAACATCAGCTGCACGCTATCTCCGACCTCTAATTGCAGCAGTTCAGCTATACCGCTGCCCAGTACCAGCTGTTCATCGTTCAGACTTTGCAGGCTGCCACTTTGCAGGTAATCGGCAAAATCACTGATTTGCTGCTCCAGCGCCAGCTCAATACCACGGAACTGTGCCGCCTTAATCTGATTACCCTTACGCAGCATACCGTTGGCTTTAATATAGGGTGCTGCTGCCACCACGCCCGGTACCGATGCTAACGCAGGCAGTTTATCGGGCCAGTTATCCAGTTGATTCGACACCGCCTCCAGCTCAACATGCGGGATCACCGCCAGTAAACGTTGCTTCAATGCCTGCTCAAAACCATTCATCACGGATAATGCCAGGATCAGAATCGCCACCCCCAGTGCTATACCCAGGGTCGATGACGCCGAAATAAAACGGATAAAACCACTGGTATGGCGGGTTGAGCGGTAACGGCGGGCCAGTTGCCAGACAAGAGCGCGGCTTAACATGGTTGCAGATGTCCGTCGTGCATTTGATATTGCTGGTCAAGCCTTGAGGCCAGCTGTCGGTCGTGTGTCACCACAATAAAGCTGGTTTTTAAATCCTGATTCAGGCTGCGCAATAACTGATAGATCGACTCGGCAGCCTGTTGATCGAGATTACCGGTCGGCTCATCCGCCAGCACTAATGCCGGCTGATTAACCAGCGCCCTGGCTATCGCCACCCGTTGCCGCTCGCCACCACTGAGCTCAGAAGGCTTGTGTTGCATCCGATGCCCAAGCCCTACCCGCTGTAATAACGTAGCAGCCTGTTGCTCTGCCTGGGCCGCAGCAGTGCCGCGGATCCGCAGCGGCATCGCCACATTTTCCAGCGCCGTAAAGTCCATCAACAGATGATGAAACTGGTAGATAAAACCCAGCTTTTCATTTCTGAGCCGGGCTTTGGCATTAGCCGATAAGCGGCTGACATCCTGACCGGCAATGGTCAGTTGCCCGCTATCGGCCTGATCCAGGGTACCGAGAATATGTAACAGGGTACTTTTACCTGAGCCTGAGCTACCGACAATCGCCACCATCTTACCCACAGGTACAGCCAAATCGACCTGATGTAACACCTGGGTTATATTCTTGCCATCACGGTAGCTTTTGCTGATCCCGCTGGCCTGTAACACCTTATTCATCTCGTAAAATTTCCGCCGGATTAAGTTTAACGGCCCGCCAGGCCGGATACAGCACTGCCAGCAACGTCAGGCCCAGCGCACTGGCAAAAATACTGAGGATTTGCGATAGCTTCATCACTACCGGTAGCTCGATCCCACCGGCAACCTGTAATGAAAATAACGCCAGTAACGGATTAAGCTGCCAGCTGATCAGCACGCCAAGCACCACGCCAAGCAGAGCACCGAGCAAACCATTCAAGAAGCCTTGCACGGCAAAGACGGTAAACAATGCCCGATCGGTCATGCCCTGGGTTTTCAGGATCGCCACTTCCGCTTGCTTTTCGGTAACCATCATCACCAGCGCCGACACGATATTAAAAGCCGCTACTGCAACAATCAGCAGCAGCATCAGCGACATCATGGCTTTTTCCATCGCTACCGCAGCAAACAATTTGCCATGACTCTGGCGCCAGTCCTGCACCAGGCTAAAGTGTCCCTGTTGTTGTAATTGCGCTGCCAGCACCGGGGCCTGGAAAGGCTCCTCTAAGCTAACCCGCCAACTGACCTCGCGCTGCTCGGCCGGCAGAAGCCGACTCAGATCATCCAGTGCCGTAATCGCTATCACACTATCCAGCTCAGAGCCGGTATCCAGATAACCGGCTACCGTAAATAACCGTTGCCGCGGCATCCAGCCCAGGGGCGTATAACTACCGCCTTGCGCCAATAACACCCGGATCTGTTGCCCCAGATGCACATCCAATTGCTTGGCCAGCTCGCGGCCCAGCATAATGCTGTAACGCTGCTGATCCAGACTTTGCCAGTCGCCCAGTAGCAGAGAATGTTGTAAAAATTGCGGGATAGCGCTGACATCGACGCCTTGCAGCATTACCGCTGTCATTTGCCTCGGCGACTGGATCAGGGCTTCGGTTTGTAGCAAGCGACTGACGTCCAGTACCGGATACTGTTGTTGCAAGTGTTGCTGCCAGTCACTATCTGGCGCGGCAGGCTTTAGCAGAATATGCGGAATAACGCCGAGAATGCGTTTTTTAAGCTCGGCTTCAAAGCCATTCATAACCGAGCTGACAATGGTCAAGGCCATAACCCCCAGCAAAATACCGGTAACCGAAAACAGAGTAATAAAGGAGATAAACGCATTGCCTTTTCGGCTTTGGCTATATCTTAGCCCTATGTAGAGACTGACTGGCAGATGCATGTGATAATTCAGGACTTTGAGCCGGTTAGATGATAAATTAGCGTTCAGACTGGTGCCGATGATAGAGACTATTCGGCACAATAACAAGCGGCAGCCTGAGGTAACAACCATGGACACCGAATTGCAGCAATTGAGCGAGGCCTTTTCGCAGTTTTTTAAAGTGGAACACGCCATCGCCATCAATATCCAACCGACGCACAGTCCACTGCCGGATGAAACACAATTTCAGGCGGCAATTCCGGAGCCGTTTTTGTTAGCCGGTAATATCGGGCAGCTAAATATCAGCGCTCTGCGCTCGCTACAGCGACTGGGTGAACTGGCGGAAGAACTGGCGCACTATCTGCAACAACAGGCGCATAAGCTCGATCTGCTGTTACATTATGTGCTGCGACAACAGGACCTGGCTGAGTATCGCTACCAAACGCTAAGCTATGGCGGTGCCGGCCTGACCTTTTTGGCTCGGGAGGCGCTGGCACCACTGTCGGTGCTGGAGGTCAAACTGTTTTTGTCCGACAATGCCGGTGCCGTATTCTGCTATGGGCAGGTGCTAAGCTGCGAACCTGATGCAAACGGCTATCTGACTCAGGTCGTGTTTATGCGGATCCGGGAAGAAGACCGCGAACTGCTGGTGCGCGCCAGTTTGCAACAACAAGCCCGGCAACTGAAACAAAAAGCCGCTGAGCGTTGAACAAAACTCTAGCGCTTAACGTAAGCAAGCAACCGGCAAGCCGGGGCCGGTAATTTGGCAATAGCCGCGACCGCCCCGTTTTTAAGAAATAACAGGTTTAAACTTCAGATGCAGCTTTTTTCGACTATTCCTGCCCTGGTCAACGCCAGCGAACCGCAAAGCCTGGGCCAGTTAACGGGCGCCGCCCTACCTCTTTTTATCAGCGAATTATTGCAACAACAGCCCGGGGTTACGCTACTTATCGTGCAAGACACCCCTGCTGCCCTGCGTCTGGAGCAGGAGCTGGCGGTGTTTTTGCAACCAAGTCAGTGTCCGTTACTGACCTTACCGGATTGGGAAACCCTGCCCTATGATGTGTTCTCCCCGCATCAGGATATTATTTCACAGCGGCTGGAAACCCTGTATCAGTTGCCACGCCTGAAACAGGCGCTGGTGATTGTACCGGTCAGCACATTGCTACTGAGAATTGCCGGTCGGGAGCATCTGGAGCAACACAGTTTTTTGATCCGTGAACAACAGCAAACGGATCTGACAGCACTGAAACAACAGCTGGCTGCCGTCGGTTACCGCCATGTAGAACAGGTGATGGAGCACGGTGAGTTTTCTGTACGTGGCTCACTGCTTGACCTGTTTCCGATGGGTACCCATAACCCCTATCGGATCGATTTTTTTGATGACGAAGTCGAGGCCATCCGTACTTTCGATCCGGATACGCAGCGCAGTCTGGACAAAGTGCCGCACATCGCGCTGTTGCCAGCCCATGAGTTCCCGACCGATAAGGCAGCCATTGAGCGCTTCCGGCTGCGCTATCGCGAACGTTTTGCTGCCCGCAACGAGAAGGAATCGCTGTATCAGCAAGTCAGCCAGGGCATCCTGCCAGCCGGGATCGAGTATTATCTGCCGTTATTTGCCGAGACGACCAGCAACTTATTTGCCTATCTGCCGACCGATAGCCGGGTATTGATCTGTGGTGATATTGAACACAGCGCACAGCAATTCTGGAGCGAACTGAAGCGCCGCTATCAGGACAGAGCCATCGATTTACTGCGACCAATTCTGCCACCCCAGGAGTTATATCTGGCGGTAGATGAGCTGTTTGGCCTGCTTAAAGGGCTACCCAGACTGAAACTCAGCCGCGCCAGCCTGCCGGCCAAAGCCGGAATGCACAACTTACCGGTGGCAGAGCTACCGGCACTGAATATTAATCATCAGCTCAAGCAGCCACTGGATGCTTTACTGGCATTCTTGCTCAGCCTGAAGCAGCAAAAAGGCCGGGCCCTGTTTCTGGTGGAAAGTGAAGGCCGGCGCGAAAGTCTGCTGCAACTGCTGCATAAAGCTGCGGTGCATTTACGCGAATACCCCAGCCTGACAGCCTTCTGGCAAGCTGATGATGATCTCGGCGTGATGGTGGGGAATCTGGAGCAAGGTGCGCTGCTGCAGCTAGCCACACCGCTGGCACTGATCAGCGAAAACGAACTGTTTGGCCAGAAGATCAGCCAGCGCCGGCGACGCAAACAAAGCCAGCAGATTTCCTCAGAAACCATTATCCGTAATCTGGCGGAGCTGAGCCTTGGTCAGCCGGTGGTGCACTTACAACATGGTATTGGCCGTTATCAGGGTTTACAGGTATTAGACGCCGCCGGCATCAGCGCCGAGTTTGTCACCATTGAATATGCCGGTGGCAGCAAGCTCTATGTGCCGGTGACCTCGTTGCATTTATTGAGCCGCTATTCCGGCAGTGATGCCGAGCATGCGCCCTTGCATAAGCTGGGTAACGATACCTGGGAAAAGGCCCGCAAAAAGGCGGCAGAAAAGGTGCGCGATGTTGCCGCTGAGCTGCTGGATATATACGCCCAGCGTGCGGCCCACCAGGGCTATGCGTTCAAACTGGACCAGGAGCAGTATGCCGCCTTTGCCGACAGCTTCCCGTTTGAAGAAACCGCGGATCAGCTTGATGCCATTAGCGCCGTGTTGCAGGATATGCAACAGCCGCAACCGATGGATCGGCTGGTGTGCGGTGATGTTGGCTTTGGTAAAACCGAGGTGGCGATGCGCGCCGCTTTTGTGGCAGTTAACGATGGAAAACAGGTCGCGCTACTGGTGCCGACTACTCTGCTGGCACAGCAGCATTTTGAAAACTTTAAAGATCGCTTCGCTAACTGGCCGGTACGGGTTGAAGTACTGTCGCGCTTTGTCAGCAGTAAAGCGCAAAAAGTCATTCTGGACGACCTGAGCCAGGGCAAGGTCGATATTCTGATTGGTACCCATAAATTGCTGCAGGACGATATTAAGTTTGCCGATCTGGGGTTACTGATTGTCGACGAAGAACACCGCTTTGGCGTACGGCAAAAAGAGAAGATCAAGGCGCTGCGTGCCAATATCGATATCCTGACATTGACCGCCACTCCCATTCCACGCACCCTGAATATGTCGATGTCCGGCATGCGCGATCTCTCCATTATCGCCACACCACCAGCCCGGCGGCTGGCAGTGAAAACCTTTGTCCGCGAGTTCGAAAATGGTCTGTTACGCGAAGCCATCATGCGCGAAATTCTGCGCGGCGGTCAGGTGTACTTTCTGCATAACGATGTCGCCAGCATTGAGAAAATGGCCAGCGATTTGCTGGAGCTGGTACCGGAAGCCAATATTGCGATTGCCCATGGCCAACTGCGCGAACGCGAACTGGAGCAGATTATGGCCGATTTCTATCATCAGCGTTATAACTTGCTGCTGTGTTCGACCATTATTGAAACCGGTATCGATGTCCCCACTGCCAATACCATTATTATTAACCGCGCCGATAACTTTGGCCTGGCGCAACTGCACCAGTTACGGGGCCGGGTCGGTCGCTCGCACCATCAGGCCTATGCCTATCTGTTAACGCCGCCACCGAAGCGTTTAACCAAGGACGCGGAAAAGCGGCTGGAGGCTATTGCCAGCCTGGAAGATCTCGGCGCCGGCTTCGCGCTGGCTACCCACGATTTGGAGATCCGCGGGGCTGGTGAACTGCTGGGCGACGAGCAAAGCGGTCAGATTGAAGCGGTTGGCTTTACGCTCTACATGGAAATGCTGGAAGAAGCCGTGCATGCTTTGAAAGCCGGCCGTGAACCCAGTTTAGATAGTCTGCTAAGTCAGCAAACAGAAATTGATTTAAAGATCCCGGCGCTATTACCTGATAGTTATATTCCAGATGTCAATTTACGCTTGTCGTTCTATAAAAAGCTGGCCAGCGTGCGCAATGAGCAGGAACTGGACGAGGTTCAGGTTGAATTAATCGATCGCTTTGGATTATTACCGGACGCGGCCAAACACCTGGTGCAACTCAGTCAGTTTAAATTGTTAGCACAGGAGCTTGGCATTAAACGGATTGAAGCCAATGCCAAGGGTGGTGTGCTAGAATTCGCCGAGCGGACTTTGGTGAGTCCGGCCTATATTATTCAGCTGATCCAGACTCAGTCGCGGATCTTTAAGCTGGAACAGGGCCAAAAGCTGCGTTTTACTATTGCCGCAGCGGACTACAAAGATCGGTTACAACTTATCAGTAATATGCTGGCCGAACTGGCCAAACATAAGGTGGGACATTAATGAAATTTCGGCTGTTACTTGGCAGTTGTTTACTCGTCAACGCCCTGACACTGCAAGCCAACGAACGCTGGTTTGAGGTAGAAATGATTATTTTTGAACGCACCGGCGACAGTGCGCTAAAAGAACATTTCCCTACCCAGGTCACCCCAATCAGACTGGGGCGGCATATCGATTTACTGACAGATCAATTTTATATCCCGCTGCCGGTAGATCCTGAATGTCAAACGTCAGACGCTGTCGATGCGACAGGCTTAGCTATCCCGGGCGAAGCTGAACCAGCAGCAGAGTGCATGCCGCAGCCGACAGAACAGACAACGCTTGCGAGTGACAACACTGATGCCTTGCTGGCTGCCGTGCTGGAACAAGCCACCCCACATCAATACTGGCCAGAACAACTGCCGGTACGGGTCTTTGGCGAAGGCCTGCACCAGCCGGTGCCCTATCTGGCGGACGAAAACGCCTTTCAGCTTAATGAGGTAGTTAACCGCTTAAGACGGCAGCGCCAGCATCAGATATTACTGCATACGGTGTGGCGTCAGGCACCGGTAACAGAGCGCCGGGCGATCCCCAGCCGCTGGTTTGCCGGCAAAAACTTTAGCCAGCAGTTTGATTACTGGGGCCAGCCGCTGCCGAGTGAAGTGGACAGCAATCTGGCGTTTGCCACAGAAGAGCAGCAGGAAGCCGATTTACTGGCCCAGATCGCCAGCCGGCGGCAACAACTGGCGGCCGGTGTGGCGCTGACCCAGCCGGAAAGCAGCACAGACGAACAGCGGCGGCTGGAGCAAAGCGCGGCTAATTTACCGTCTCAGGTCTGGCAGCTGGATGGCCTGTTTCGCTTACACCTGGATCGTTATCTGTTTGTGAATACCGACTTTAACCTGCGCCGCCCTCAGGCTAACAGCCTGCAAAGCATTAACGTAAAACAAAGCCGGCGCTTAATCAGTGGCGAAATCCATTATCTGGATCATCCCAAACTGGGCATTATTTTACAGATCCGCCGTTTTGATCCGGCGACGGCACGCTCTGATGCCAGCATCATCGAGTAGTCTAGGAAAATTATGCAACTGAAAGTGATTGATAAAGCGCTATACCGTAAACGCCTGAACCGGATTACGGTACTAAGTATACTGGCGCTGCTGATTGTCAGCCTTGCCAGTTCGACGCTGTTGATCAGCCTGCTATCGGACGGCAGCGGCTCTAATTTCTGGCTAAACTTCGCAGGGGTCGTTATCGGCTGTATCCTGGTTGGCAGCGCTTTAAAAAAACTAAAGCGTCATCCCTACTTTAGCGAAGTCGCCTATATCTGGGATCTGAAACACGAACTGAATTTAATTCAGCGCAAACTGCGGGCAATCCAGGTGGCGGCCGAACAGCATAACCCAAGCGCACTGCTGATACTGGCATACAGCTATGCCGGCTCCAGGCTGATCTGGCAACTCGACGATAATACGCTGATGATGTCGGAGCTAAATCTGGCTGATAATCAATTACAACAGCAGATAGCCGAGCTGGGACTTAAGCTGGACCCAGCAGATTACCGGCGCGAGCTGCTGGACCAATTTTAACCTTATACAGGATACCCCATGTCAATTAACTGGTTTCCGGGCCATATGCACAAGGCCCGCAAAGAAATCGCCGAGGTGATGCCACAGGTCGATATTATTATCGAAATGCTGGATGCGCGGATCCCCTTTTCCAGCGAGAATCCGCTGGTGCCGCAACTGCGCAAAGATACCCCCTGTATCAAGGTATTGAATAAAGCCGACCTGGCCGATCCTGCCCTCACCGCGCGCTGGGTTGACTATTTTGCCGAGCAAAAAAATGTCCGCGCCATCCCGATCAGCCAACAGCAACCGGAACAAATCAAAGCCCTGCTGGAGCTTTGCAATAGCATGTTGCCGGAGCGCAATCTTGAGGTGCGTGCCGCCCGGGCGATGATTATGGGTATCCCCAATGTCGGCAAATCCACGCTGATCAATACCCTGGCGGGCCGTACTATCGCTAAAACCGGTAACGAAGCCGGCGTGACCAAGGCACAGCAAAGGATCAAGCTGGAAAATAACGTGATCTTAACCGATACGCCGGGCTTTTTATGGCCCAAACTTAGCCCGACCACCTGTGGTTACCGGCTGGCGGTGACCGGCGCCATCAAAGACACGGTTTTTGATTATGCCGATATCGCGCTCTTTGCCGCCGACTATCTGCTACAAGCCTATCCGGCAGCAGTAATGGCACGGTTCGGACTGACTGAGCAGCCAGAGAACGATTTGGCGCTGCTGGATGCGATCGGCATGCGCCGCGGTGCGATGCGTAAAGGCGGCGTGGTCGATTTAGAAAAAGCCGGTGCTATCCTGATTACGGAGCTGCGAGCCGGTAACCTTGGCCCCATTACTCTGGAAACACCGGCGATGGTGAGTCAGGAACTGATCGACGCCAAGGCCGAAGAAGCGGCAAAGTCGGCAGAGAAAGCCGAACGCGAAGCCGAGCGCAAACGCAAAGCGCAAAAACGTTACCGTTAAGGAGTTGAGATGAGCGAGCCGCTGTTACAACTGACGTATATTAGCGATATTCCCTCCTCGCTCACAGCATCGGATATTGCGGCTATTCATCAACAAGCTAATCGCAACAACCAGCAGTTAGGATTAACCGGGCTGCTGTTGCATACCGGACGGCATTTTATGCAATTACTGGAAGGTCCGGCGCCGTTGGTGCGTTCACGCTTTGCCATTATCGCCGCCGATCCGCGGCATCAGCAGGTGCGATTAATCAGCGAACGGTCAATCGCCAGCCGGCAGTTCCCAAACTGGCACATGGGATTAAAACGACTGTTAGATCAGGATGAAGATGCCGATCTGACGGCTGTAATCAACCTCTACGGCCAACAGCAACACTTCTCACCACAGCACGCCGAGGCTATCGCCCTGTTATTTCAGGCGGTTTAAGCTCAACGCTGCTTTTTTAAACAGCAGCCACTGTATCTTTAGCGCGCTTTAGGTATAATGCGCGCCCGGTTTTTTCCTTTAACCAGCACAGGCAATTATGAGCGTTCAGACTTTCGATCCCAGCCAGACTACAACCCTGGATACCCCGGCCAAAACCTTAGCCGCCCAAGACAGCAATGGTACTGGCAGCAAAATAGGCTTTGTTTCGCTCGGTTGCCCGAAAAACCTGGTCGACTCAGAACGGATCCTGACCCAACTTAAAGCTGAAGGCTATAATATCGTTCCAAGCTACGACGACGCCGAGCTGGTGATCGTTAACACCTGCGGTTTTATTGACTCTGCGGTGCAGGAATCCTTAGACACCATCGGCGAAGCGCTGGCGGAAAATGGCAAGGTTATTGTCACCGGCTGTTTAGGCGCCCGGGAAGATGAAGTTCGTGAAGTGCACCCTAATGTGCTGGGTATTACCGGCCCGCACAGTTATGAGAATGTGTTAAAACAGGTGCATGAGTTTGTACCGAAGCCGAAATATGATCCCTTTACCATGCTGGTGCCGGACCACGGTGTAAAACTGACGCCCAAGCATTATGCGTATTTAAAAATTTCTGAAGGCTGTAATCACCGCTGTACTTTTTGCATTATTCCGTCAATGCGCGGTGATTTGGTCAGCCGGCCGATTGGTGAAGTGCTGGATGAAGCGCAGCGCCTGAAAAACGCAGGCGTAAAAGAACTGTTGATTATCTCGCAAGATACCAGTGCCTATGGCGTTGATGTGAAACACCGCACGGGCTTTTGGAATGGTCAGCCGGTAAAAACCTCAATGCAATCGCTGTGCGAAGCACTGGGCGAAATGGGCATTTGGGTGCGGCTGCATTATGTGTATCCCTATCCGCATGTCGATGACATTATTCCTTTGATGGCGCAAGGTAAAGTATTACCCTATCTGGATATCCCGTTCCAGCACGCCAGCCCACGGATTTTAAAATTGATGAAACGGCCGGGACAGGCGGAAAAGGTACTGGAGCGGATCAAGAAATGGCGGCAAATTTGCCCGGATCTGACTATCCGTTCCACCTTTATTGTCGGCTTCCCGGGTGAAACCGAAGAAGATTTCCAGCTGTTACTGGATTGGCTGCAAGAAGCGCAGTTGGATCGGGTTGGCTGCTTTAAGTACAGCCCGGTCGACGGTGCCAAAGCCAACGAGCTGCCGGATCCGGTGCCAGAGGATGTAAAAGAAGAGCGTTACCATCGTTTTATGCAGCTACAGCAAGCCATTAGTGCTGAGCGCTTGCAAGCTAAAGTCGGCCGCACCATCAGTGTGCTGATTGATGAAGTGGACGACGAAGGCGCCATTGGCCGTAGTTTTGCTGATGCGCCGGAGATTGATGGTGCTGTCTATCTGAATGGTGAAACCAGCCTAAAACCAGGTCAACTGGTGCAGGCGGTGGTAGAACATGCGGATGAATATGACTTATGGGCCACGGTCGCTGAATAAGGCGCCGAGCCAAAGAACTGACAATGACATCGAAATTTCATTTATTTCACTGATTTTTTTTCGGGCAAACTGAAAAAAAATCCTGTATATTGTCGCCCTATTTTCAAACCCAAGCTTATAGAGACTACTATGGCCGCTGATTTATCGTTATACAGAAACATTGGTATCTTCGCTCACGTTGATGCCGGTAAAACCACTACCACCGAACGGATCCTGAAACTGACCGGTAAAATCCATAAGCTGGGCGAAGTTCACGAAGGTGAATCGACTACTGACTTCATGGTACAGGAAGCTGAGCGCGGTATTACTATCCAGTCAGCTGCTGTTAGCTGTTACTGGAAAGGTCACCGTTTCAACGTTATCGATACCCCGGGTCACGTTGACTTCACCGTAGAAGTATACCGTTCACTGAAAGTTCTGGACGGCGGCATCGGCGTATTCTGTGGCTCTGGTGGTGTAGAACCACAATCAGAAACCAACTGGCGCTACGCGAACGACGCTAAAGTATCACGTCTGATTTTCGTCAATAAGTTAGACCGGATCGGTGCTGACTTTATCCGTGTTACTGAGCAGGTTAAAAAAGTACTGGGTGCTAACCCGCTGATCATGGTGCTGCCAATTGGTCGCGAAGAGACCTTCGTGGGTGTGGTTGACTTGTTAACCCGTCAAGCCTTCGTTTGGGACGAATCAGGTCTGCCAGAAAACTTCAAAGTTACTGATATCCCAGCCGACATGGCTGATGATGTTGAAATGTACCGTCAGCAACTGATTGAAACAGCGCTGGAAATGGACGACGATCTGCTGATGGCTTATATGGAAGGTGAAGAGCCTTCAATCGAAGAAATCAAGCGTTGTATCCGTAAAGGTACCCGCGAACTGGCATTCTTCCCAACTTTCTGTGGTTCAGCCTTCAAAAACAAGGGTATGCAACTGGTTCTGGACGGCGTAGTAGATTACCTGCCTGCCCCGACTGAAGTTAACCCGCAGCCGCTGACTGACGAAGAGGGTAATGAAACTGGTCAGTATGCTATCGTTTCTGCTGACGAGCCATTCCGTGCGTTAGCATTCAAGATCATGGACGACCGTTTCGGCGCCCTGACCTTTATCCGTATCTACTCTGGTGTACTGAACAAAGGCGATACTATTCTGAACTCGTTCACCGGCAAAACCGAGCGCGTTGGCCGGATGGTTGAAATGCATGCTAACGACCGTACTGACCTGACTACGGCTCAGGCCGGTGACATCGTTGCGCTGATCGGTCTGAAAAACGTACAAACCGGTCACACCCTGTGTGACGTGAAAAACCCATGTACGCTGGAGCCAATGGTATTCCCTGAGCCGGTAATCTCTATCGCAGTACAGCCAAAAGATAAAGGCGCCATCGAGAAGATGGGCGTGGCTATCGGCCGTCTGGTATCTGAAGATCCAACCTTCCGTGTTGAAACTGATGTCGACTCAGGTGAAACTATCCTGAAAGGTATGGGTGAACTGCACCTGGATATCAAGATTGACATCCTGAAGCGGACCTATGGCGTAGAGCTGATCGTAGGTCAGCCGCAGGTTGCTTACCGTGAAACCATTACCCGTGAAATCGAAGACAGCTACACACACAAGAAGCAGTCTGGTGGTTCTGGTCAGTACGGTAAGATCGACTACCGCATCCGTCCGGGCGAAGTTAATACCGGTTACACCTTTAAATCAACCGTAGTGGGTGGTAGCGTTCCGAAGGAATTCTTCCCGGCTATCGAGAAAGGCTTTAAAGAAATGATGTCTACCGGTCCTCTGGCAGGCTTCCCGGTACTGGACGTTGAAGTTGAGCTGTTCGACGGTGGTTTCCACGCTGTTGACTCATCAGCTATCGCGTTCGAAATCGCTGCCAAGGGCGCTTTCCGTCAGTCTATGCCGAAAGCCGCTCCTCAGCTGTTAGAGCCAATCATGAAAGTTGACGTTTTCACACCAGAAGACAACATCGGTGACGTGATCGGTGACCTGAACCGTCGTCGTGGTATGATCTTAGGCCAGGAATCAGGCGCTATGGGCGTTCGCGTTAAAGCGCACGTACCACTGGCCGAGATGTTCGGTTATATCAGCCACCTGCGTACTATGACCTCTGGTCGTGGCCAATTCTCAATGGAATTCGATCACTACTCACCATGTCCAAACAACGTGGCTGAAGTGGTAATCGCCAAAGAAAAAGAAAAGAAAGCTAACAAGTAATTGTAGCGTTTCGAAACAGCCCCGCCCCGTGCGGGGCTTTTTTATGGCTGCGACTTGATCGTTATCAGCTTTGCGCCGCGCAAAAACAGCTAAACTGGAGCTTTACCGCTCAGTGGAGACCCTATGCGCTGCGAAACCGCCGAACAGGCTTTAAGTATTCTCACCGACCACGATCAAATCTGGTGTCAGTCGATGGCCGCCACCCCGTGGTTTTTATTGCGGGGCCTGGCGAATATCGCCCCCCATTATCGTAATCTAACGTTATTGCAGTTACACACCGAACACAGTGATATGCTGTGCGATCCGGCGTTACAGGGCCATCTGCGGCAACGTTGTTTCTTTGTCGGTGGCAGTACCCGCAGTGCTATCCAGTGCGGTCAGGCCGACTACGTGCCGTTATTTCTGTCAGAAATCCCGAAGTTGTTTAGAAGTGGTGAGCAGCCATTGAATGCAGCGCTGATCCAGGTTTCACCGCCGGATAAACATGGCTACTGCAGCCTGGGCATTTCGGTTGAAGCCACCCGGGCAGCCCTACAAATGGCAAAAAAAGTGATCGCCTGGGTTAATCCGCAAATGCCAAGAACCCATGGCGATTCTTTTATTCATCTGAGTCAAATAGACCGTTATGTTGAATTTAGTGCACCGATGCCGCAGCATCTGCCGGCAGAATTGGATCCGGTGACCCGGCAAATTGGCCAGCACGTTGCCAGCCTGATCCGCGATGGCGACTGTTTACAAATGGGCATCGGTGCTATCCCGGATGCCACCCTAGCCTGTCTGGGCTCACATCAGCAGCTGGGTGTACATACCGAGATGTTTTCCGATGGCGTGTTACCGCTGCTGGAAAGGGGCATCATTACTAATCAAAATAAAAAGAAACATCGCGGCAAAATTGTCACCACCTTCGCGATGGGCTCACAAGCCTTGTATGACTTTGTCGATGACAATCCGCAAGTGGTATTCCTGGATGTCGAATATACCAATGATACCGCGGTGATCCGCCAGAATCCGCAAGTGGTGGCGATTAACAGTGCGCTGCAGGTTGATCTTAGCGGTCAGGTTTGTGCCGATTCGCTCGGTACCAAAATTTATTCCGGTGTCGGTGGCCAGATGGATTTTGTCCGCGGTGCCAGTCTGTCCGAAGGTGGCCGGGCGATCATTGCCCTGCCCGCTACCGCCGCTGCTGGCAAGGTTTCCCGCATAAGCTCCTTGCTGGCTCCTGGTGCTGGTGTGGTGACGACCCGTGCCCACGTCAACTATATTGTGACGGAGTACGGTATCGCCCAGTTGCGTGGCCGCAGTTTAACCGAACGGGCAAAAGCGCTGATCGCAATAGCAGCGCCACAGTTTCAGGAAACCCTGGCGCGACAAGCCCGTGATGATTGGGGCTTATCGGTATAACAGGTATAAAAAAGGGGCCAGCATGGCCCCTAACATCAGCAACAAAGGTTTAGTAGCTTAGAAGCGGAAGCTGGCACCAATGTGGTACAGATCGTCACCGGTTTCCAGGCTATCAAAGGTTACACCAGCGCGTAACGCCAGATTTGGCATGGCATACCACTGACCGCGAACCGTAAAGGCATCAGACTCAGAATTAAATACGCCCTTGCTGGTCCAGTCGTACGCCAGTCCCAGTGACAGGTTACGACCGAAATAGTAATCACCCGCGACACCGAAACGGCCCAGTGAGCTATTGGCCTGATCCATATAGCTGGCTTCAACACTGATAAAATCGCCATGTGCCAGCGTCATTAACTTTTTGGTGCTCACACCGTACTGGGTAACACTGCCATCGCCATCAGGGCGCAGGTGTTCTACATCCAGTTTCAACAACCAGCTCGGATCCAGGTAATAACCCAGACTAGCCTGACCAACACGGTCATCGCTATTGTTTAGCTCAGTCCATAATAAGCTGGCATAGAAGTTATGGCTAACATCACGGTATTCACCACCCAGGCTCCAACCACTTAAACTGGTTTTGCCCAGATTACCGAAGTCGAACTGGTTGTAGCTGTAACCAAACTGCAGGCTGCTGCTGCGGCTTAAAAAGCCGGCTTCGGCCAATGGCATATTGTTGGCAGCCTGCACCGGATTTAAATAGAACTGGTGTGACAGATTGTAAGAGCGCAAATCAGCATTCAGGATATCGCCCCACTGATAGTCCAGATTAGTCTGATGCTGGAAGCTATTGGCCAGTACGCCGGCAGAGCACAGAGATAAGGCGGTTGCGATTAAAGTACGTTTCATAGTTGACCTCACTTAGTCAGTTTTCCGTTGATATCGTGCAACTGAGCGCATCTTAGGCGTTGCAACTTAATGAAAACTGAATAACCCCATGAAAACGTTTAGACTTTAAGCAATCACACCTTAATCTGCCGGTAATTCAAGCAATAATAGCTTTAGTTGGTGGATCTGATCCCGTAACGCCGCCGCCTGTTCAAACTCCAGATCGCGGGCATGCTGCAGCATTTTTTGCTCCAGTTGCTTAATTTCCGCCTGCAACTGATAAGGCGTTTTGCCCTGGCGCAACCGGCTTTGTTCCGCCACCTGCCTTAGCTTCGGATCCATCGGTTGAGGTGCCTGCCCCAGATCCATCACATCGGCCACTTTCTTTTTAATCGCTTGTGGCGCTATGCCGTGCAACGCATTAAAGGCTTGCTGTTTTGCCCGCCGCCGCTCCGTTTCCGAAATCGCCCGCTGCATGGAGTCGGTGATGCGATCGGCATACAGGATGGCGCGACCACTGAGGTTACGTGCCGCCCGACCAATGGTTTGAATTAACGAGCGTTCCGAGCGCAAGAACCCTTCTTTATCGGCATCCAGAATGGCCACCAGCGACACTTCCGGAATATCCAGGCCTTCCCGCAGCAGGTTGATACCGACCAGCACATCAAACACTCCCAGCCGTAGATCCCGGATAATTTCCATCCGTTCGACGGTATCAATATCTGAATGCAAATAACGCACTTTGATTTGATGTTCGCTCAGATACTCAGTTAAATCCTCGGCCATTTTCTTAGTTAAGGTGGTGACCAGTACCCGCTCATTCCGCTCTGCCCGTTGCATCGCTTCCGACATCAAATCATCGACCTGGGTCGCCACCGGCCGGATCTCAATCTCAGGATCCACCAGGCCGGTTGGCCGCACCACCTGCTCTACCACCTCACCGGCCGAGTGTTCCAGTTCATAGGCCGCTGGTGTTGCCGACACATAGATCCGCTGCGGTGCGATAATTTCAAACTCTTCAAATTTCAGCGGCCGGTTATCCAGAGCCGACGGCAGCCGGAAACCATAATTCACCAGGTTTTCTTTGCGCGAACGATCGCCCTTATACATGGCGCCAATTTGTGAAATGGTGACGTGCGACTCATCAATAAACATCAGGCCATCACCCGGGAAATATTCCAGCAGCGTTGGCGGTGGCGAGCCGGGCTCCCGGCCAGACAAATAGCGCGAATAGTTTTCAATACCCGAGCAGTAACCCAGCTCGACCATCATTTCGATATCAAACTGGGTGCGCTGCGCCAAGCGCTGCTCTTCCACCAGTTTATTGGCCGCCAGTAACTCCTGACGCCGCTCGGCCAAATCTACTTTAATTTGCTCTACCGCCGCTAAAATAGTCTCCCGCGGTGTCACATAGTGGGTTTTCGGATAAACAGTAAAACGGGTGACAATTTTCTCAACAGCGCCGGTCAGGGGATCAAACAAGCTGATACGCTCAATTTCTTCATCGAACAGCTCAACTCTTACCGCAATATCATCCGATTCCGCTGGAAAGATATCGATCACCTCACCACGCACGCGGTAAGTGGCGCGTTCAAAGGCCAGATCATTGCGGGTATATTGCAGCTCCGCCAGGCGGCGCAGGATAAAACGCTGATCGACGATATCGCCCTGCTTCAGATGCAATAACATTTGCATATAGGACTGGGGATCACCCAAACCATAGATCGCCGATACCGATGCAATAATCACTACGTCGCGGCGCTCCATCAGCGCTTTAGTGGCGGATAACCGCATCTGCTCAATATGCTCATTGATCGAGGCATCTTTTTCAATAAAGGTATCTGTCGAGGGTACGTAGGCTTCAGGTTGGTAATAATCGTAGTAAGAAACAAAGTATTCGACGGCATTGTGTGGGAAAAACGCCTTCATCTCGCCATACAATTGCGCGGCCAGGGTTTTGTTATGCGCCATAATCAGCGTCGGCCGCCCCACTTTGGCAATCACATTGGCCATGGTAAAGGTTTTACCGGAGCCGGTGACCCCAAGCAGGGTTTGATGCGCCAGTCCGGCTTCCAGCCCCTCGACTAACTTACGAATGGCTTCAGGTTGATCACCGGCCGGTTGATAGTCTGATACAAGTTCGAAAGCGCGCGACATAATATTCCCTACTGATAACGTTGTATAACCTGCCTAAACCAATAATAGGCCAGACTGGCGGTCAGTAAATTGCCAACCATAGCCCCGATAAATAATCCCGGTACCCCGGCGATTTGAGCACCCAACCATGCCAAAGGGATATAACAGATAAAAAAGCGTACTAAACTTAATATCATTGCTTTCGCTGGCAGATGTAAAGCGTTGAACGAGGAATTGGTTAAGATGATTACCCCCTGCAAGCCATAACTGAGTGGCAATGACCAGATAAAGTAGCGGATATAGGTCGCAACCTGTTGATCCTGGGTAAATAAGGCTGCTATCGGATAAGCCAGTACTGCCAGCAATAGAAATACGCCTGCCTGCCACTTTAAAACAAAATGACAAGCGGTAAAGTAGGCTTGTTGCACCCGCCCCAACAGCCCTGCACCAAAGTTCTGGCTGATCACAGGGGGTAAAGTCATCGAGAGCGCCAGAACTACCAAACAAGCAATACTCTCAAGGCGCATCCCTACACCAAGCGCAGCTACTGCTTCGGGGCCATAGCCAGCTATCATTGCTGTTAAGATAGCCATTGCAACAGGAGTCAACATATTTGCTGCCGCAGCCGGCATGCCAATGTGCAGAATCCGCCGCCAGATAGACCAAAACACAGTCCAAGGCAATATGAAGCGATCTAACAACTTGCGCCGCACAGCCAACCAATACAGGATAAAGACAAAGCCGGTCAGCCATGAAATCACTGTGGCCAGAGCGGCGCCTTGCATACCGAGTGCCGGAAAAGGTCCAAGACCGAATATGAGTAAGGGATCGAGTACCGCATTTACCAAGCCACCAGCCGCCATGACCAAACTGGGGATTTTAGTTTCCCCGGCAGCGCGTAAAATAGCATTACCAATCATCGGTGTTACCAACAGCACCGAGCCGGCTAACCAGATATACATGTAGTCACGTATATAGCCTAAGGTAGCGTCGGTTGCACCAAGCAACACAAACAGCGGATCCAACGCCATTCCTATGGCGATTGCCAGCAAGCACACCAATATTGCAGCAAGCCAGAGTGCGGCGATACTGTCCGCTTTTGCCGAATCTGTCAAACCTGCGCCTAGCGCCTTAGCAATTAACGCAGATGTTCCGATACTCAGCCCAATTGCCAGGCTGATCAGCGTAAAGGTTACCGGGAAGGTAAAGCTGATCGCCGCCAGCTGTGCGGTCCCCAGCAAACTAATAAAGAAAGTATCAACCAGGTTAAAGCTCATTAGTGTCAACATGCCGCCCAGCACCGGCCAGGTCAGTTGTTTTAATAAAGGCGCAATAGCCGTACTTAACAACGGATTCTTGGTATGAATACTTGTTTCAGACATGACACACATCAGCGGATAAGGGCACGCCATTGTAGTGAAGATCGGTGGGCAGTGCCATGCCCAGAGGCAAATTACGCCAGTCAGCATGAAAAAGTGCACAATAAAGACAAATCGTTGCTTAAAGCAACACTTCGCAAAATCGCATCACCCAACTAACCGGAGCCAATGCTAAGATCATGTTTTAAAAGGAAATAAATTTTTATCGCAAACCTATTGACCCAGCGGAAACACAGCACCGGCAAGGCTTGGCTACAACAGATAACGGATAACTCACAGAGTTATCCACAGCTTCTGTGAGTAACTTTTTTAATGCCTTGCCAGACATGAATTGCAACCCAGATCGGGAACCTGGCACTTTGCTCACTTACTAATTGTGGCATCTGAAACACAGAATAAATGCTGGCAAAAGCAGCATACTGGCGAAACTCTATGCAAGTGAATCATTGTGCTGAAAATCCCATAGCCAAAGTGTTGACAGGCTGATGTGCTGGCATTAGTATTGCGCCCCGTTGAATGCTGTTCCCTAGTAGCTCAGTTGGTTAGAGCGGCGGACTGTTAATCCGTAGGTCACTGGTTCGAGTCCAGTCTGGGGAGCCACTTCCTCAACGGCATTTTTGTTCCCTAGTAGCTCAGTTGGTTAGAGCGGCGGACTGTTAATCCGTAGGTCACTGGTTCGAGTCCAGTCTGGGGAGCCACTTCACTATCAGCCGTAAAGGCACTTATCGTTCCCTAGTAGCTCAGTTGGTTAGAGCGGCGGACTGTTAATCCGTAGGTCACTGGTTCGAGTCCAGTCTGGGGAGCCACATTCTTTTCTGTGTCACTCATCGCGTAAATCAGCCTTTTTGGTTATTTATTTATTTTTAAGGTTTTTTTTGCTTTAATATAAGTGATTAAGGAATACCCGACCTGCGCACAGGAACTTGGCTCTGAAGGTGGCTTAGCATGATCAAAAATTTTCGTACACTGCTTATCGCGCAACTTGTCTCTGCCCTGCTGTTAATCCTGCTTTTAATGATTGCGTTCTTACACCAGAGTAAAAATTTACTGCAGCAACAGGAAGTACAAACCAAGCTCGCCATGGAACAGGTGCTGATCTCACACGTGGGCGTAGATGGTAAAGCACTCAGCCGTCAGGTTGAACGCAGTTTCCCGTTAAACAGTCTGCAGATCAGCAAAACTGATGGCACCATTCTTTACGAGTATAACAACCCTCAACGTCAATCCAGTCTGCTGCATGCGCTATTAAATCTGACCGGACATAACTTTGCGTCACAGTATGTCAGAGATGAAGCGCAAGAGCTGGTGGTACGCTTTGAGTTAAACCCGCAGCAAATTCTGGCGCCACTACAAAGCTTTTTCTGGCTACTGCTGGTATTGCCACTGTTATTAGGCTGGGTGCCCGTGTTTTTTGTTAAAAGTAGCCTGGAGCGTAAATACACTCGCACCAGCGCGGCCGTGAATCAGGCAATCGAAGGCTTCCTGAATCAACAGCAACCGGATGTTCATGCCTTTCGGAAGCTCCCGGCGGAGTTTTCTGATCTTGCTCAGGCTTTACAGCGCCTGGCACAACACACCCGCCAGCAATATGAAAGAATGACAGCCGACGCTCAGCAAATTGCCGAGGAAGCCTATAAAGATCCGGTAACCGGCCTGCCGAACCGTAATCGCTTTGTTCAAGGCTATGACGAACTTAGCCAAAACGAAGACTTAAATAAATTTGGCATTTTTGCTATTACCCGTTGTACCGAATTACAGAGTATTAATCAGAGCCGGGGCTTCCAGGAAGGTGACAACTATGTCAGCCAGGTCGCGGAAATTATCAAGAAAACCATCGCAACCTATAAGCATGCGCGTTTATATCGGCTGAACAGCTCCGATTTTGGTTTGCTGTTACCTCATGTCACGCCAAAAGAAGCGGAGAATTTTGCGCTGCAGCTGCAAAGTCGTTTTAACGAGTTCCAGAAGCTGGCGGAGCTGGAGTCTGTTGCCTATACCGGCCTGGTGAGTTACGAAGCCGGGAAACCGCTCGGGGAGTTGCTGGCAACAGCCGATACCTCGATTAGCCTGGCGCAAACCAAACAGCCTAACGCCTGGCATCTGCAGAAAGACAGCAGTGGTCTGGAAAATGCCAGCAACAGCTACGGCAACCAGAACTGGCGCAATGTGATTGAAGAGGTGTTAGCGAACAGCAGAATCAGCTTGTTAGTGCAAACCATTCAGCCTTCCAGTCGCGCGGCCAAGGCCTACTCCGAGATTTTAGTGCGCTTTAAAACGCACGAAGATCAGATTTTACCTACCGCATCCTTTTTAGCGATGGCAGAAAAACTGGATAAAATTATTTCAGTTGATCGGATGATTATTGAGACCGCGCTGACGACAATCAAAGAGCGCAGTATGCAAGACCAGTATTTTGGTATTAACTTGTCCCCACGTACTGTCCACGATGACCAATTTAATATCTGGCTAGAGCGGCGTTTGTTAAAGGATGCCAATATTGCCTCACGGCTGGTATTTGAAGTGACCGAATTTGGTCTGCAGCAGAACCTGAAAACCAGTAAACGCTTTATCGATATGGTGCACCGCGCCGGTGCCCGGATCACCGTAGAGAAATTCGGTGTTGGTATCACTTCCTTCAAGTTTTTCCGTGACCTGAAACCGGATTACGTTAAAATGGACGGTAGCTATACCCGTCATATTGATAACGACAAAAACAATCAATACTTTATGCGCCTGATGATCGACCTGGCACACCGTATCGGTGTCGGCGTCTTTGCCGAGTGTGTTGAATCTCAGGAAGAAAAACATATGCTGGAGTCGCTGTTTATCGATGGCACCCAGGGTTACTACATCGGCAAGCCGCAACCTTTGTAGTCCAGTCTGTATTGCTTTACAACCAGGGTTTTACTGCAAGGTAAAACCCTTTGTTTTATCAGGTTGTAAGCCTTAGCCCAAGCTTGCATAATATAGGCCCTATGCTGAGTACTTTACCCTTATGACTGAATTCTTGCTGCTGTTAATCAGCACAGTACTGGTGAATAACTTTGTACTGGTCAAATTTCTTGGCCTCTGCCCCTTTATGGGGGTGTCTGGTAAGCTGGAGACGGCTATTGGTATGTCGCTGGCGACAACCTTTGTGTTAACCCTGGCCTCGATTTGCAGCTATCTGGTCGACAGCTATTTACTGGCGCCTTTGGGCTTGCTGTATTTACGCACTCTGAGTTTTATTCTGGTGATTGCCGTGGTGGTGCAGTTTACGGAGATGGTAGTGCATAAAACCAGCCCGGGATTATATCGTTTACTGGGCATCTTCCTGCCGTTGATCACCACTAACTGCGCGGTGCTTGGCGTCGCCTTATTAAACGTCAACGCCCGGCATAATTTTATTAACTCCGCCCTCTATGGTTTTGGTGCGGCAGTCGGCTTCTCGTTGGTGCTGATCCTGTTTGCTGCCATGCGTGAACGGCTGGCCGCCGCTGACGTACCAGTACCCTTTAAAGGCGCGGCCATTGCGATGATTACCGCCGGTCTGATGTCGCTGGCCTTTATGGGCTTTAGTGGTCTGGTGAAAGCGCTATGACCTTATTCAATGCATTACTGGCGTTAGGTACCCTGGCTTTAATTTTCGGCGCACTGCTCGGCTATGCAGCAATCCGCTTTAAAGTCGAAAGCGACCCACTGGTAGAGCAGATTGATGATATTCTGCCGCAAACCCAATGTGGACAGTGTGGTTACCCTGGTTGCCGGCCTTATGCTGAAGCCATCGCCAATGGCGATGACATTAATAAATGCCCCCCCGGTGGTGAGGCAACCATTAAGAAATTAGCGGAATTGTTAGGCGTCGAAGCCAAACCGCTGAATGCCGCGCAGGAAGTCGCCATCAAAAGGGTGGCCTTTATCCGTGAAGATGAATGTATCGGCTGTACCAAATGTATTCAGGCCTGTCCGGTTGATGCCATCGTCGGTGCGTCAAAACAAATGCATACGGTGATTGCCGATGAATGTACCGGCTGCGATCTCTGTGTTGAACCCTGCCCGGTCGATTGTATTGATATGATCCCTGTTGCCGACTCTGTGGAGCGCTGGAAATGGGATCTGCAGGCCATACCGGTTAAGATGGTGGAGTAACAATATTTGCCAACCTTATTTCAGCAAATTCAGGCCGGCACCCTGTGGGACTTTCACGGTGGCATCCATCCGCCGGTACGGAAAAGTCAAACCAGTAGTAAGCCGGTGGCGCAGTTACCGCTGCCTGATCGGCTCTATCTGCCATTACGTCAGCATATTGGTGTTGCCGGCCGTTTGATTGTCGCTGTCGGACAACGGGTACTCAAGGGTGAAGCCTTAACCAGCGCCGATAATTCTATGGCGGTGCCGGTACATGCGCCAACCTCAGGTGTTATTCATAGTATCAGCCAGCATACCAGCGCTCACCCTTCAGCCCTACCTGAGCCGGTGATAGTCTTAGTTCCGGATGGCAAAGACGAATGGCGCGAGCGGCGGCCACTGAATATTGCCACCAGCAGCCGGCATCAAATACTGGAGCGGATCCAGGATAGCGGTATTGCTGGCATGGGTGGCGCTGGCTTTCCAACGCATTTAAAAGCCGGAATGCAGCAACCGGTAGATTATCTGATTATTAATGCCGTGGAGTGCGAACCCTATATCAGTGCCGATGATGCCCTGATGCAGGAAGCGCCTACTACCATCGTCAAAGGTATTGATATTCTGTGTCAACTGCTAAACCCCAAGGCAGTACTGATTGGGATTGAAGCGGATAAACCTATTGCAATCGCCGCCCTTAAAGCCGCCTGCAGCCAACGCGAACACTACTATGTACGGGAAGTTCCGGTTAAATACCCGTCTGGCGGTGAAAAGCAGCTGATCCAGTTGCTGACCAATAAAGAGGTCCCGGCTGGTCGTCGGCCAGCTGATATCGGCATCGTAATGCAAAACGTCGGCACGGCCTTTGCCATTGCTCAGGCAGTATTGGATGATCAGCCGTTAATTTCGCGAATTGTTACGGTGACCGGCGAAACGCTGCGCCAGCCACAAAATGTACTGGCACTGCTGGGTACTCCGGTCAGTTCCTTGTTGGATTTTTGTGGCTTTCAAAGCGAAGCAAAGCAGAAAGTCATTATGGGTGGCCCGATGATGGGCTTTACGCTACCGGATCTGGCGGTCCCCATTGTGAAAACCACTAACTGTATCTTGGCACCAACCCGCGACGAACTGCCGGATAATGGTCCTGAACTCGACTGTATCCGCTGCGGCCAATGTGCGGATGCCTGTCCGGCTACACTATTACCCCAGCAGTTGCTCTGGTACAGCAAGGCCCGGGATCCGGCAAAGCTGCAGGAATACAATCTATTTGACTGTATAGAGTGTGGCGCCTGCGCTTACGTTTGCCCCAGTGAAATTCCGCTGGTGCAATATTACCGCGTGGCCAAGGCTGAAATCCGTGAGCAACAACGCGAAGCCCTAAAAGCGGAGCAGGCAAAAGCCCGCTTTGAAGCCCGCAATGCCCGGCTGGAGCAGGAAAAACAGCAGCGCCTGGCGCGCAATCAACAATTGGCGGCCGCCAGACAACAGACGCAACCGAATCAAAACCAGACTGTCGCCGAAGCTCTGGCGCGGGTTAAAGCCCAGCAAGCAGAAAAAGCAGCGCTGCAGGCAACCGATAGCGCCAAAGATCATCAACAAATTCTGGCCGAACGCGAGTTAAAAAAACAACAAGCCCGCGAATATCAGGCGCAGAAACAGGCTACAGCCGCAGCCAGTGCGGCAGACCGCACGTTGGCCAGTACATCGGACAGCTCGGTAGACAGTAAAGCCGCTGCCGTCGCCGCTGCCATCGCTCGCGCCAAGGCGCGTCAGGCAGATGCCGCTTCCAGTCCTACTGTGGAGCAAACCACAGCTGCTGAGCCAACAACACAAGATACTGCCGATCCGCGCAAAGCCGCTGTTGCCGCCGCTCTGGCCAGAGCCAAAGCCCGACAAGCCGGGCAGACCAATAGCACCATGGCAGAACCTTCTGCCATCGCTGCCGAGCCCGAACAACAGGATCCGCGTAAGGCAGCTATTGCTGCAGCGTTGGCCAGAGCCAAAGCCAAACAATCAGTAACAACGACCACAGCAACAACAGTGGCAGAGCCTGTGACCGCAGATGCAGCTGCGATGCCGGAAGATCCGCGTAAAGCGGCTATTGCCGCAGCACTGGCCAGAGCCAAAGCAAAGCAATCGGCAACGCCGGCACAAGAAACAGCCATAGTTAAGCCTGCTGTGGCAGACATCGCTGTGACCACAGAGCAGCAGCGCCAGGCAGCTGATACTGGGATACAGCCTGACGCTGCCGGCAATGACGACCCGCGCAAAGCCGCAGTCGCCGCCGCCCTGGCCCGCGCCAAAGCCCGCAAAGCGCAGCAGAGTACTGAGCACCAGACTACTGAGCAACAGCTCAGTGAACAACGAGACAGTGAAGAGAGTAAAACAGAATGAGCTTTAAAATAGCCAGCTCACCACACCACCATAACCAGCGCACTACCAGCAGTCTGATGCAATGGGTGGCGCTGGCTGCCCTGCCCGGTATAGCAGTTCAGGCAGTCTTTTTCGGCTACGGTGTGCTGGTGCAACTGCTGCTGGCTATTTGTACCGCCTGGCTTTGCGAAGCCCTGATCCTCCGGCTGCGTCAGAAAGCGGTATTGCCGCGCCTGCTTGATCATAGTGCCCTGGTAACCGCGGTACTGCTGGCGATAGCAATACCGCCCTATGCGCCCTGGTGGTTGATTGTGATAGGTACGGCCTTTGCGATTGTGATGGTAAAGCAGCTGTATGGCGGCCTGGGTAACAATCTGTTTAATCCGGCGATGGCCGCCTATGTCATGCTGCTTATTTCTTTTCCGGTACAGATGACGCAATGGCTGCCGTCGGTCAGTTTACAGCCGGTCGCGCTCAGCCCGCTCGATGCGTTTTGTATGGTATTTACTGAGTACAGCTGCAGTGGCTTTAGTTTGTCGCAGCTGCAACAAGGCATTGATGGCAGCACACAAGCGACGCCGCTGGATAGTTTGCGCCAGGATCTGGCGGCCGGGATGACACTGGCAGAGAGCTTACAGCGGCCGGTATTTTATAGCTTTGCCGGTGCCGGCTGGTTATGGGTGAATCTGGCGTACTTACTGGGCGGACTGCTACTGATCCAACAAAAGGTGATCAGTTGGCGTATTCCTGCAGCCGTGCTGGCAGGTCTGGCCGTGCCTTCGCTGTTATTCTGGCTGGGTTCAGCCGGTGCCAGCCCAAGCCCGCTATTCCATCTGTTTAGCGGCGCGACTATGCTGGCGGCTTTTTTTATTGCCACCGACCCGGTTTCCGCCTCTACTACCGATAAAGGCCGCCTCTGGTATGGCGCTTTAATTGGTCTGTTGGTCTATCTGATCCGTAGCTATGGCGGTTATCCGGATGCCTTTGCCTTCGCTGTGCTGCTGGCCAATATGAGCGTCCCCTTGATTGATTATTACACCCGGCCCCGCACCTATGGCCACAAAGCAAAACGGGACCTGAAATGATCCGCTTTATCAGTAAAAATGCTCTGATCCTGGCACTGGTTGCCCTGCTTTGTGTCGCTATTCTTGGTACCATAAACCAGCTCACGGCAGAGCGCATTGCCGAACAACAGCTGTTAAGCCGGATGAATACCCTGCAGGAGGTGTTGCCCGAGCCAGCCGATGTTCGCACCTTACTGGCCGATTGTGTCCAGGTAACGGCACCTGAGGCGTTGGGGCGCAGCACAGCACAGGCGGTATACCGTTGGCGCGATCAGCAACAGCTAAAAGCCTTTATTGTCGAAACGACAGCACCGGACGGTTACAGCGGCAATATCGATTTATTGGTTGCAGTAACGCCTGGCGGCGAAATATTAGGCAGCCGGGTACTGAACCATCAGGAAACACCGGGGCTGGGTGACAAAATTGAGAGCCGTCGCAACAATTGGATTTATGCCTTTAGCGGCCAGAGCGCAACCGAAGCTGATGCCAAACGTTGGGCGGTAAAAAAAGATGGCGGTGACTTTGACCAGTTTACCGGCGCGACCATTACCCCCCGAGCAGTGATCAATGCCATCTATCGCACCGCCCGCTTCGTGCAACAACACCCGGAACTGGCAGACGCCACGGCAAATTGTGAGATCATGCCATGAGTCAATTTAAAGAGCTTAGCCTGCAGGGGCTATGGAAAAATAACCCTGGCCTGGTGCAGTTACTCGGGCTCTGCCCACTGTTGGCGGTAACAGGTACCCTGACCAATGCGCTGGGGCTGGGCCTGGCAACGCTACTGGTGTTACTCGGTTCGAATATCGTGGTATCTCTGGTACGCCAACACGTACCTAATGAAATCCGGATCCCAATTTTCGTACTGATTATTGCCAGCTTTGTGACAGTGGTGCAGCTGCTGATGAACGCCTTTACCTTCGGGCTTTATCAATCACTGGGGATCTTTATTCCTCTGATTGTTACCAACTGCGCCATTATCGGCCGCGCCGAAGCCTTTGCGTCGAAAAACCCGGTGTTACCGTCCGCTATTGATGCGCTGATGATGGGGCTGGGCTTTTTACTGGTGTTACTGGTGTTAGGCGGCATGCGCGAGCTGCTGGGTCAGGGCACCTTGTTTGACGGTGCTGAGCTATTGTTGGGCGACTGGGCCAGAGTACTGCGAATTGAAGTATTTCACAGCGACAATCATTTCTTACTGGCGATGCTGCCGCCAGGCGCCTTTATTGGTATGGGGCTGCTGATTGCGTTAAAGAACAGTATTGACCAGCGCCTGGCTAAGCGGCAGATCATTGAAAAAGGCAGTATTGCCCGCGCCCGGGTTACCGGCTCGGTGCAATAAGACAAACAACGCATGAATAAAAACAAACGTATTGCTATGCTAAGCCGCCTGCGTGCGGCCAATCCAAACCCGACTACTGAGCTCGAATACAGCTCACCTTTTGAGTTACTGATTGCGGTCCTGCTTTCAGCGCAGGCCACTGATGTGGGCGTTAATAAAGCCACCCGTAAACTGTTTCCGGTCGCACGTACGCCGGCCGCGATGCTGGCACTGGGCGTAGATGGCGTAAAAGACTATATTAAAACTATTGGCCTGTTTAATACTAAGGCTGAGAATGTGATTAAAACCTGCCGCATCCTGGTCGAGCAGCACAATGGCGAAGTGCCCGAGGATCGCGAGGCACTGGAGGCACTGCCGGGTGTCGGCCGTAAGACGGCTAATGTTGTACTAAATACTGCCTTTCGCTGGCCAACCATAGCAGTGGATACCCATATTTTCCGAGTCAGTAACCGCACCAAGCTGGCACCCGGTAAGAATGTCGACGAAGTTGAGCAGAAGCTGCTTAAAGTGGTACCGGCCGAGTTTAAACTAGACGTCCACCACTGGCTGATCCTGCATGGCCGCTATACCTGCGTGGCACGAAAGCCGCGCTGTGGCAGCTGTTTAATCGAAGAGCTGTGTGAATTTAAAGAAAAAACCGAATAGGAGTTAAGCATGCGTATGCTACATACGATGTTACGGGTCGGTAACCTGGAAAGGTCGATCGCTTTTTACACTGAAGTGCTGGGGATGCAGCTGCTGCGTCAGTCAGAAAACCCGGAGTATAAATATACACTGGCCTTTGTCGGCTATCGTGATGAAAGCAGTAATTCGGTGCTGGAATTGACCTATAACTGGGGGGTAGAGAGCTATGAGCTGGGCACGGCCTTTGGTCATATCGCGCTGGAAGTAGATAATGTTTATGAGGCCTGTGACAAAATTCGTGCTAAGGGCGGTGTAATTAGCCGTGAACCCGGGCCGGTGAAGGGGGGGACAACAGAGATTGCTTTTGTCAGGGATCCGGATAACTATGCTATCGAGCTGATCCAGAAAAAAGCCAGCTACACCACGCTATAACCCACAGCCGAACAGCGCTATAGCGCCGCGAGTCGAAGTAGTATCGAGCTAGTTGGCACCACGCCGTTGCAAGGACTTTGCTGCGGCCTGCTCCAACCTGTTGATCAACTCTTCCGGAAAGTCTTGCTGATAAAGACGGCGCACCGTGCCATCTAAAAACATCTGATCCAATTGATATTGCCAGCGCTGAATTTCTTCATCACTAAAGTCCAGCGAAAAGGCCAGATACAGTTCTACATTACGGATGGGTTGCAGCGGTGCTAACTCAATGCCAAAGGCGCTAAAGCGTTCACCATGTCGTAAACGGTTTAATGGTGTTAGCTCCGCCCGCCCCAGCTTTAACATCTGGATACAATCGCCAGCCCGGGTCATCAGAACCAGATTTTTGTCATCATCAAATCCCATGGTTTCCAGCGCAGCATGATACGAAGCACCGCGGTAGCCACAAGCAATATAGCGCTGGCTGAGCTCAGCGGCGGTTAAGCCTAATCCCGCAATATCAGAAGGTCCATACAGGTACATATCATAAAACTTAACCGGGCCAACCCATTTAAACAAGGCTTCGCGTTCAGCATTACGCACTGTCTCAAACAGGATGCTGCGGGGAGTTTGCTGCGCACGTTGCATAGCCCTGGCCCAGGGCATTAAGTAATAATACCCCCCCTGCTCCATCCGACGACTAAGTTCTTTGACCAGCTCGACAGTAGGTCCTGCCGGCTGATTTTCAGCATCCAGAAAAGTCCCTGGCATACTGTGTTCAGTGAGATAGACAACGTCTTTTGCCGGTTCAGCCCCACAAAGCTCTGCGTACACTAAGACACACAACAGGCCGGGCAGAAGTCGCTTAAGCATAAATTACATCCTGTAACCCATTAAGCATTTGGGCGGTTTAATCAATATAGCGCTATTCTTCAAGCTCAATCAGCACTTTTTCATTCAGCGACATCGCCAGATTATTATCATAATAAGCCGCCTCATTAATAAAGGTCGGGTACACCACCTGCTCGCCCTCGTACTTTACGACAGTGCCATCAAACAGAGTAAACAGCGGATCACCGGGGTAAATCGGTTGATAATCACGGTCCTGCACATTTTTGTGCACCATACCAATACGCTCACCACGTTCGTTCATGGGTAACTTGATACTGTGCAAGTAGCGGAAAGCTTCGGTTTGTTTTGGCAGTACCGGCAAGGCATCGTTATTGTACAGCTCGACAAAATCCAAAATATGCTGCGTCATCCGATGCATCAGCTCCAGCACGTCTTGTCGCAACACCGATTGCGGCTGCGGCCCAACCTCGACCAGCACACCATAACGCCCCAGTGTGCACATCAGCGCATGCTCTTCAGCGGCAAAATGATCCTCGTCACGAGAGATAATGGCTTCCGGCATCTTCATTTTTACATAGGCTGCTAACTTATTGTAAAACGGGCCGGCCTGGGTCAGGATTAAGCAGGCGCCCATATTGCTGGTGGTATTATGTAAATCAATCAGCAGATCAGTGCGGGCATTACCCTTGGGCCCCAGTTGCGCATTCAGCACCTTGGCGCGGCTTTGCTCGTAATTGCAGAGGTTGGGATTGGCCAGATCAACGGTTTTAAACTGACGGTTCAGATCGCTGTGCAGATACCTTTTATTGGCATAGTGCGCTTCCGGATTGGCCCAAACGGTTTCGGTAGTAAAGCTGCGACGACTGACCTGCTCCGGCTGCTGCTGATACTGTTTCACCAGATAGATGCCGGAAAACTCGTTACCATGCACACCACCGACTATCGCAACCTGTTTGATCTGATCCATTTGCTACTCCTGACGAGAGATAAAATGTCTGTAACTAAAAAACAAAAACCCTGAGTAAAATCAGGGTTTATTATGGCGGTGTTTAACCAGAATGAGAATAACTAAAAGGCTGAGACTGCAGTTTAATTATGGCTCAGGCTGCTGGCTTGGCCAGACTATCGATTAATTGCTGCTGTTTCACCAGTTCATTGTGTAAGATTTGCTGCGCCTGGCATACGCACTTACCGCACTGACTCGCTACGCCCAGCTGTGCCTTTAAATCACGCATAGACTCAGCACCATCAGCAATCGCTTGCTTAATCGCTTTATCCGTTACCGCTTTGCAAATACAAACAAACATGGCGCAGCCTCTTCTCAGAAAACTGCGCCATAATAATATTATTGCGAATCGTTATCAATAGCTTTTTGATGCTGATGGATAAAAAGTCTACCGTTACCGGAACAGCACTTTTTCCTGCTGGAACCAGTGCACACAGAACGCAATCAAGGCAGCGGCCAGCGCCACTGTCGCCCCGAAAATCAGCGCGATCATGCTGCCATCGGCGGTGCCTTTAATCAGCTCTTTAATGGCCAGGGCCACGTTCATCACCGGGATCATCGCGGTCTTGGTGCTCAGCTCCACCCCCGGCATCATGGCCGCTGCCAGCGGCACAAACATCAGAATTGACAACGGGCTCATATAGTTTTGCGCTTCTTTAAAGGTTTTGGCGTAAATGGAAATCGCCAACAACAAGGAGGCAAAAATGGCTGAGGTAGGGACAATCATCAGGAAAATCAGCAGCAGCTCGACGGTCGCGATCGCCCCCATTGCCTCCTGTACCACGGCAAAACCGGCAAAGGAACCGATAACTGCACCCCAGATCCCGAAGCTGGCGACGGTAATCAGCGCGCCAGCCAGACCGGTAGTTAATACCGTTAAGAATTTACCCAGTACAATGGCCGAGCGGCTAACCGGACAGATCAACAGCGTTTCCAGGGTACCGCGCTCTTTTTCACCGGCGCCCATATCAATGGCCGGATAGGAAGCGCCCAGCAAACACAGCGGGATCAGGATATAGGCGATCAGCGCACCAAACTTCTCACCGATATTTTCGCGTTTATCAGCAGTATCCACTTTCTGCACCGACACCGGTTTTAAAATAGCAGTCAGTTTTACCGGATCAACCCCCAGCGCTGATAAAGACTGACGTTGTAACTGGCCGGTATAGTTTTCCAGTAATTCATTAAAGTACCGCGACATAAAATCCAGCTGACTGGACTGATTATAAATCAGTTGCCACTGGCTTTGTTCTACCGCGCTTTGCTTGGCCTGAAAATCATCCGGGATCACTACCGCCACGGCAAATTCGCCGGCGCGGATAGCGGCTATCAGCTCCTCAGGCGCAGTCAGCGTAGACTCAACCCGTTTAAAATTCTTATGATAAAACAAGGCTTCGGCAAATTCCGGCGCTTGGTCCCCATTTACAATCACATACTTGTGTTGCTCCTGCATCGCTTTGGCCGTGGTCGACGATAGCACCAACCCCATCACACCGAAAATCACCGGGAAAATAAAAATTGGCAGTAAGATCACAAAAATCAGGGTTTTGCGATCACGCATCAGTTCAGTTAATTCTTTTAAATAAACCTGCCACATCAGGCTGCTCCTTGCTCGCGGGGTTGTTGTTTTAGCACGCTTAAAAAGGCGTCACGTAAATCGCCAGCCGGCGCCAGGGCTTTAAATTCTGCCAGATCGCCGGAAAATGCGCTGATCCCTTTATCAATCACCACCACCCGGTCACATAAGCTGGCTACTTCATCCAGATGGTGAGTGGAGAAAATCACCGGTGTACCGGCTTGCTTTAAGCCTTTAATAAAATCCAGTACCGTCTGTACCGTCATAATATCCAGGCCGGTGGTGGGTTCGTCCAGGATCACTACCTTTGGTGAATGCACTACGGCGCGGGCAATGGCAGTTTTTTGTTTCATACCGGTCGACATATTGTCAGCACGGCGGCTGGCGAAGTCATGCATATTCAGCATAGTGAACAGCTCATCAATACGCTGTTTTAATGCGGCCTCTTTCATCCCGTGCAGGCGGCCAAAATAGGCAATATTTTCATAGGCACTCAGCTTGCCGTACAGGCCGGTATCGGCCGATAAAAAGCCGATTTGCTTTCGTGCTTTGACCGGTTCGCGCAGCACATCGACACCATTAATCAGTACCGAGCCAGCATCCGGTTTCAGCGCTGTAGAGAGCATCCGCAAGGTGGTGGTTTTACCGGCGCCGTTAGGGCCTAATAAACCCAATACTTCACCCTGCCCACAATGAAAACTGACATCCCGTACTGAGCGGAATTCCTTGTCGGCATAGCGCACATCCTGCTTTTCCGTCTCGGATAACTTGCTGCCTTTACCAAGGGCAAATGCCTTGGCCAGATTTTTTATTTCAATCATCTGCCTGTCCTGTTATGGCCTTCTACGTGGACGAAAATAATCCGTATTTGCATAAAACTCCGCCTGTTGATTTGCAACGTACCAGCCTGGTACCCCCAGCAAGGGTAGCGGTGTTAGCTGCAGATTATCAAGCAGTAAGTGATTGTTAGCAATTTGCAGCAGCAGCTTTTCATCGAGAAAAGTGTAAGCATCTGTTAAAGACCACTGGCTAAAGCCAGCAGGCACCTCGATAAACACCGCCTTGGCCGTCAACCCGAGAAAGGGCACAGTCGCCATTTCATAGATGGCATGACCAAAGATCAGCGGCCGCACCCCCTGCCACCAGTCAGCTCGCTGCAGCCAGAAGCTTTGTTGCCACTGGTGATCACGCAGTAAGCTGGCATGTGCCACCGCTGAGGGTTCCAGACACAGTACCACTCCACACTCATCAAATAGCGTCAGCTTATTGCGCAGCTGAGTGCGTTGTTTTTGACCATGCTTGGCAATTTCCGCAATATGCAGTTGGTTTAACAGTGCCTTAGTGCGGGGCAACAAACACCAAATCAGCGCCCCAAAAAAGTCATGCCAGTTTGCTGCCCGGGTCGGAATTTGCCGGGTGGCGAAAATAAAGTCTTCATAATAACGGCCATCTTGCTCTAATAAGGCATTTTCAACAAAGCTAAAGTCGGTGTTACTCCGCCAGTGGTTAAGCTGAGCTGGTTCAGGCCACTGACTCTGGTTTTGCAGAGGAAAACGCGCCACCAAATCAGTAAAGATAGGATTGGCCGTCAGTACGGCGGCAGACCAGTCGGTAGGTGGGGTAAAACGGCTTCTTGATGAATTTTTCAGCATTATTGGTAATCATTCAGCATCACAGTGATATTTTTAGTTCCCGCAGATGAAAAAGCACTTGCTTTTTTAAGCGGGCATGGCACAGTCAGGGAGTACGTTTAGACGTACATACTGCCAAACTATGTGTTATTTAATTTGATTATCAGAGGTTATCATGTGTTCGATATTTGGGGTGCTTGACATCAGAACTGATGTTAAAGCATTGCGCCAACAGGCGCTGCAGTTATCTAAGTTATTACGTCATCGTGGCCCGGATTGGTCCGGGATCTGGAATAACGACAATGCCATTCTGGTGCACGAGCGCCTGGCCATCGTAGATACTGAAAATGGTGCCCAACCCCTCATTAATGATAATCGAAATCACATTCTGGCAGTGAATGGCGAGATCTACAATCACAAACAACTGGAAAAAAACCTGGCCACGCCCTATCCGTTTAAAACTAAGTCGGATTGTGAGGTCATTCTACCGCTGTATTTAGAGCACGGCGCTGAGTTTATCGACAGCCTGCATGGTATGTTCGCTTTTGTGCTGTATGACGCTGAACAAGACCGCTACCTGATCGCCCGTGACCATATCGGTATTATTCCGCTGTACTATGGCTATGACGAGCATGGTCAGTTATTTGTAGCGTCAGAGTTAAAGGCGCTGGTGCCGGTGTGCAAGCAAATTAAAGAATTCCCACCGGGTCATTACTTTGACAGCAAAATCGGTGAGCTGCGTAAATACTACCAGCGTGACTGGATGTCCTATGACGCAGTGAAAGATAATCCGGCCAGCGAGGCGGAGTTAAAAGCCGCGCTGGAACACAGTGTCAAAACCCACCTGATGTCAGACGTGCCCTATGGTGTGCTGTTATCCGGTGGTCTGGATTCATCACTGATTTCGGCAATTGCTCAGCAATTTGCCAAACGCCGGGTTGAAGATGATGATCAAAGCGAAGCCTGGTGGCCACGCTTGCACTCTTTTGCCGTCGGCTTGCCCGGCTCACCGGATCTGGCGGCTGCGCAAAAAGTTGCGGATGCCATCGGTACTGTGCATCACACCATCCATTTTAGTGTGCAGGAAGCCTTAGATGCGCTGCGTGATGTGATTTATCATTTAGAAACCTATGACGTTACCACCATCCGCGCTTCTACCCCGATGTATCTGATGGCCCGGAAAATCAAAGCCATGGGCATTAAGATGGTGTTATCGGGCGAAGGCTCGGACGAAATCTTCGGCGGCTATCTGTATTTCCATAAGGCGCCCAACGCCAAAGAGTTCCACGAAGAGACGCTGCGTAAGCTGGAGCGCTTACATATGTTCGACTGTAACCGCGCCAACAAAGCGATGTCAGCCTGGGGTATTGAAGCCCGGGTGCCCTTCCTGGATAAGGAATTTATGGACGTGGCGATGCGTTTAAACCCGCAAGCGAAGATGTGCGGTGGCGGTAAGATGGAAAAACATATCCTGCGTCAGGCCTTTGATGGTTTATTACCCAATGAAATCCTGTGGCGTCAGAAAGAGCAATTCTCAGATGGCGTTGGCTATAACTGGATCGACAGCCTGAAAGCCCATGCCGCGAAAGAGATCAGTGATCAGCAGATGGCGACCGCCAGCTTCCGCTTCCCGGTCAATACGCCGGACAGCAAAGAGGCCTATTACTATCGGGTGATCTTTGAAGAGCACTTCCCGCATGCCGGTGCCATTGCCTGTGTACCGGGCGGTAAATCCGTCGCCTGCTCTACGCCGGAAGCCCTGGCCTGGGATGCCAAAATGGCCGAGCTGACGGATCCGTCTGGTCGTGCCGTGCGCGATGTACACGCTCAGGGTTATTAACCGCAAAGCCAGGCGTAAACCCAGCCAAGCGCTGACAAAGCAGAGCGCAGCGAAAGCCAAGCACTAACAAGCCAAACCCGGTCCGCCGGGTTTTTTGTTGCCACTAGAGCACCAAAACTTGAATTGTCATCCGACACTGGCAGAATACGCCTTTTATTTCAGGACTATTCGCTAATGAAACCTGCTGTTACGTCTTTACTTTTCGCCGCTGGCTGCATTCTCAACCTTGCTGGCAATCTTGTGAGCAGCCTTGCTGTTGCGGCAGATACGCCTGCGCTATGGTTAACCGAACAGCATCTCGCTGGCCAATGGCTCACCGATGGCAACGGGCAGACGATCCCCGATCCACAAAGTTCAGGGTTAACCTACCGCCATGGTGAACTGGTGCATATTGGCGATAATAGCGCGACCCCGGCGCTTAGAAACAAGCTGCTACGGATCAACCCGGCGACCGGGCAACTGGTCGCCCCGCCTCTTGCCATTAACGTTAACCCGGCGCTAAAACAGAGCTGCTTTGCCGAGCTGTTAGCCGGCGATCCAGACTGGGAATCCCTGACCTGGGATCGCCTGGACGACAGCACGCTAATCAGCGTCACCGAAGACTCCAGCAAATTTCACTTAACCGCAGATTGCGCCCGGCGCTTCGGCGTTACCCATGCCACCGCCTATCCGACCCTACTGGTAAAAATCCGTACCGATAAAGCCTTAAGCTTTGCCGAAGTCGTGGCGGTGCGGCCAGTACAGTTCCCGGCAGCAGCAAAGGTCGGTGACTTCCCGAATGATGGCATTGAAGGCCTGGCGTTTGATAATCAACGTAACCTGTATCTGGCGCTGGAGAAAAATCAGGCCAATGCACCGATGATCTTTGTCACGCCCTATAGCGACGATTTCTGGCTCAGCGATGATTTTGTTAAGGTTACCGACCTTAAGTTGCCGCTGCCGGTACCGGATGCCAAAGATCACCCGATCAATGGTCTGGACTTTCTGCCAGCCAGAAAAGAGGGCCATCCCGGTTATCTGCTGGCTGCGGCACGCAATGATGATCAGCTCTGGGTATTGGATTTAAGCCGCCAGCAACCGGCAAAGGTGATTCCACTGCGTTTTTACGCGCCGACCCGTCCAGACAGCAGTTGCCCGCCCTATGAGCCGCTGGCCAATACCTCGATCGAGGGTGTTGCCGTGGTAGGTGATCAGGTGGTGCTCGTCAACGATCCATGGAAGCGGCATTATCCGGAGAATATTCAATGTCCGGATAATGCTGCGGCGTTTCAGCAGTTTTCGCCACTGCTGTTTAAACTGCAGCTTGATCCGCGCTGGTATTAAACTACTGCTGCAGCCTAAGGCTGCAGCTCTTCCTGCTCAGAAACGGGTTTAGGGGCCAATAGGTCTTCGCGGCTTAGTCCGAGCAACACTGCCACACCGCTGGCAACATAGACTGACGAATAGGTACCCACGGCAATACCAAACAACAGTGCGGTCGCAAAGCCGTGGATCAAAGCCCCGCCTTTGAAAAACAATACCACCAGTACCAGCATGGTCGTCAGTGAGGTAATCACTGTACGGTTCAAGGTGGAAGTGATCGCCTGATTGATGGTTTCCAGTACCGTTTCGTCGCGCAGCTTGCGGAACATCTCCCGTACCCGGTCAAATACGACTATCGTATCGTTAATCGAGTAGCCAATCAGCGCCAAAATGGCCGCCAGCACTGTCAGGTCAAACTCCAGTTGTAACAGCGAAAATAGCCCCAGGGTGAGGATAACATCGTGCGCCAGCGACAAGACGGCGCCCAGCGAAAGCCGCCATTCAAAACGAAAGCCAACATACACCAGGATCCCCAACAGGGCGACCAATACCGCCAGGCCACCATCCTGTTTTAACTCTTCACCGACGCTCGGCCCGACAAACTCGACCCGGCTCAGTGTCATTGCCACCTCACTCTGCGCCTGTAAGGCACGAAACACCTGCTCCCCGACTTGCTGTTGCACTGCGCCCGCCTCTGAAGGCAACCGCACCAACACATCATGGGTACTGCCAAAAAACTGCACTACCGCCTCTGCATAGCCGGCCTGCGTCAGCTGTTGCCGCAGCAGATCGAGGTTGGCCGCCTGCGCGAAACTAAGCTCCAGCACAGTACCGCCGGTAAAATCCAATCCCCAGTTCAAACCGCGGGTCAGTAATAACACTAAAGACAACACCACTAAAAGGCTGGACAGCACCACGGCCAGCCAACGCCAACGCATAAAATTGATCGACAGATCATTACGAAATAGCTGCATAACAGCTCCATTACCATAAACCCAAACACAGGCAAACCCAGAGGGCGCCCAATATAGATACTTAACGATTGGGATTAGGGTTGTGGCGGGCCACGGGCGCTGAAGTACCGATAAAAGCCGGCAGCAGCAAAAGCAGGTAAGGCAGTGACTACCGGCGGTGCGGTAACAGCCGGGGCGCCGTTTTCGCCACCGCTGACAACGTCATCATTGTCATCCGCAGCCAGAGTGCGCTCATTTAGGCTATGTGGTTTGGCGGTAACAGCTGTCAGTTGCTGATCGGCCAGTGGTGCCAGACGTAAATCGTGCACCACAAAGCCTTGTGGCGTGCACAATAAACTCAGGTACAACAAAATGGCTAAACCACTGAACCAGCGCATGACTTCCCGCCAACGACAACAACTGCAGCAGATTGCAGTTATGCTGCTTATGATGACGGTGCGCCCGGCGATAAACAAGGGGGCGATTTAAAAAAACTCCTGCTATGTGCTGAGCAGTGCAATCTGCTATGATCAGCCCTTTATCATAGCTGCGCGACAGATTAGCGACGCAAGGCGCTTAACCGTTAGCGATCTGAGGAACCACAGCGATGCAAAATCATTTTCGGATCCTGGGCGTAAAAACGAATGCCAGTGACGAAGACATCAAAAAAGCTTACCGGCGGCTGGCCAATAAATATCATCCGGATAAACTGCATGGTTTGTCGGAAGATGAACAACAACGGGCCGCGACACAACTACAGCAGGTAAAAACCGCTTACGAGGTGCTGTCCGATCCGAAACAGCGCAGTGCCTTTTTAAAAGACTTTAACAACGTTATTGTGAATGATCCGGCCGCGGCAATGCGCGAGCTGTGGGACGAATATTACGCGTGAGACCAAGATGGCGACCAAACTTAATCTGGCGAAAATTAAACAGCTAACAACCGATGCCCGGGAAAATATGGACTCCTATATCGATCCCGAGCAGCCGAAAGCGTTGGAACAATTTACCAACAAAATGAAAGCCGTATTGCTGGCCGATCCGGAAATGCTGGAGTCGGTACCGGAATACCTGCCGATGGCACTGTTTGGCCGGGTGCAGTTCCCGAGCGCCGCTAAGCTCAAATGGCAGCAATGGCTTAGCAGCGGCAAGGTGCCGTCCTGGGACGAATTTAAAATCTCAGTTGCCTTTAATAATGCCGATCTGGCTTTAGTTAAAGCCATTCGGGCCTACTCAGAAAGCGTCTTAATTGAGGCCTGCGCTGCGCTGTATTTACTTAGCCAGGATAAGCCTTTACCTGCCAAATCGCGAGACACCGACCAAGCCGACGACTATCAAGACGATGAAAATGATGAGGATATGGCGGATTATGATGATCCCTATGCCGATGATGAGGATAGCGATGAAGAAGGCTACGACGATCAATACGATGAAATCCGCTTTAAGCACGAGGGCTAATAATGAGTACTGAGCTGATTAAAATCGCGGCTGATGAAATTAAACAACTGGCGCTGGTGGAGCCGAAACAAGCCAGCGAACGCTTCGAGATCATTGCCAATACCATGAGCGATGAGCAGCTGTCCGAGGTCATTGAACAAATTGATATCGTGACCCTGACGCAAATTAACAGCCAGCATGATCTGTCGTTCCCTTCGATTATTTCCGAGTTAATGACGCCAGAGAAAATCCGCGACATCGTCTGCCAGCAACCGCTGTATTGGGAAGAGAAAATCAAAAATAATGCCGAAGAACTGAAGCAGCATACCTTCGACTTTTTGACCTACCTGATCCGCACTCAGGACAACGAAGAAAAACAGGCAGAAATTCTGGAATGCATAGCCGAAGATCCGGCGGGTCTGTTTTATCTGTCGATCCCCTTTATTGAGATCTATCGCGGTGAAATTCTTGAGTATGAAAACTACTGGGAAGATAAGCTGTATGAAGATGAGGAACATCTGGAAGAAGCCGAAAGCTATACCGAGCGGCAACTAGCGGAAGATGCGCACAATATTGGCTATGATGATCCGAAAAGTTTACTGGCGCTGATCCGGCAACTGACCCCTAAGGTGGAAACCTCGATCAAAGCCTTGATCCGCGATGAGAAATCGGGCTGGGAAGCCATCATCAGCAAATTTGCCACTGAACTGGTGATGCAGGCGAAAGAAAAGAACAAGGTCGAAGATGAGTTTGCCGAAGTCGACGATATGTTCAGTTTTCTGGATTAAAGGACTTTTCAATGCAGTTAGTAGTACGTGAGCAGGGTGCCGGCCCATTTTTAAGCCAGGTCCTGACCTTAGCACGCGCTGAGCAACAACTCAGTGCCGAACAGCTGCAACAGATCAAAAGCAAAGCGGTGCTGATGAGCCTGAAGTTTGCAGATAAATTCTACAATAAGTACAAGATGCATCTGTTAGAACAGGCCGCGCATGATGTGATTGGAATTACCAGTCTGGGCCTACAGGCCTTGTCAGATGGCGATGCCAGACAGGCGCTAGCTCTGCTGTTAAGCCCGGAGGGTGTGGTTATGCCCTTTCAAAAAGGCTGGTCGATGTTAAGCCTAGTCAGCAAGAAAGTACCAGGCAAGGCCTCGCTATATGGCGACGTCGATGAACAGCTATTACAGCAAGTCTCCTCGCCGCCGGATGCCGAAGACTGGCCAGGTTGGCAGGCTTACCAGCAAGCCCTGACTGAACATCACCGGCATCAGGCGATGCAGCTGTTACGGCAACATTTTTACCAGCAGCAGGTTTTTGACGAATTTGAACACTTTAGTCTGGAAGAAGTGCTGGCCGAAATCGTGCTGTACCGCGCGCTCTGTAGTGGCGACAAAGTGAAGCAGGATCTGAAAAAACGCTTGCGGCAAATCAGCCTGGCCGAACATTGGTTTAACGATACCTACCTTAGCTTACAAACCGAGGCAGTGCTATCGGCCTTACCCAAGGCTAACGCCGAGGCGATCCGCGCTGATCTGGGCCAGCATTTTATTCCGGCGCTATTGCGTACCCTACACTTTTGCCGCGACTATCAAAAATTGCAACAAGCCGATGCCAGCCCGGAAAAGCTGGATGCGTTTGAACATAAACAAGGCCTGCAAAGCCCACTACTGGGCTGGCCGCACTATCTTGAACTCTAAGCTCAAAGCTCAGACGGTGCTCAGACCGCACTTCGCTGCCGGTCTGACTACCCTCCACTCTGTTAAGGCCACATTATGAGAACGCCAGCCCGCTTACACCCTCTGCTGGAGGAAGGCTTAATTGATGAAGTGCATTATGCCTTAATGAGTGGCAAAGAGGCGTCCGTCTATGTCGTGCAAAGCGCCGGGCGGATCTGCTGCGCCAAAGTCTATAAAGACGCAAGCCAGCGCAGCTTTAAAAAGGCCGCCCAATATCAGGAAGGCCGTAAAGTCAGAAACTCGCGTCGCGCCAGAGCGATGGAAAAAGGCTCAGGGTTTGGCCGTGAGCAGGCTGAAGAAAGCTGGCAATCGGCTGAAGTCGATGCCCTGTTTAAATTGGCTGCTGCCGGTGTCCGGGTGCCGACGCCCTACGGTTGCTATGACGGCGTGCTGTTGATGGAACTGGTGGTCGATGCCGAAGGCGATGTCGCCCCACGCTTAAATGACATCAGCTTAACGGCAGAACAAGCAAGGCAAGACCATCATCAAATGATGCAAGCCATACTGCAGATGTTGGCAGTAGGCCTGGTGCATGGCGATCTGTCTGAGTTTAATGTGCTGCAAGGCAGCGAGGGGCCGGTAATTATCGACTTACCCCAGGCGGTGGATGCCGCGGCCAATAATAATGCGCGCTGGATGCTGAAACGCGATGTCGACAATATTACCGCCTACTATGCCCGCTTTGCGCCGGAGTTGGCGGCAACCCGCTATGCCGATGAAATCTGGGCCTTATTTGAAGCCGGCAATCTCGACCCCAAGCATCCCTTAACCGGCTGCTACAACGAGCAGCAAGGTGCTGTCGATCTTGACGCTATCCTCAGTGAAATTCAGGCGGCCAGTGACGAAGCGGCGCTACGTCGCGCCAGACAACAAGCCGAACCGGAATAGGCCGCTAGCGCGGTGGGCCATAGCGGCGGAAATACCAGATGGCCAGCGGCATTTCCAGGATCAGATAAGTCACCAGAGTAAACCAGAACCAATTAGTATTAAAACCAAAGAGTTCAAAGGCTTGCTCCGTGCCCCAGAAACGGGAGCCGACAATCAGCAACGCCAGCAGCGTTATCAGGGTATCAAATACCGCCACTTTACGCAGATCAGCGCCGGCTACTCTGGGATACCACCAGAAGTAGGCCAACAGCAACAACACCGCATTTAACAAAATCACTGCCAATTCTACTGTCAACATCTGTCTCGCTTCGCTTTATCCTTACAGCATCTTTGCAATGCGCTTAACTGAGAAGTTTGATGGCCTGGGTTAACCCTTCCAGCGTTAACGGCTTCATCCGCTGCTGCATAATGTCTTTAATAATACTGATTGACTGATAATGCCGCCACCACTGCTCAGGTTGTGGGTTCAGCCAAACCGCTTTTGGATACTGTGCCAGCAATCGCTCTAACCAAAGCCGGCCCGGCTCCTGATTCCAGTGTTCGACGCTGCCGCCCGGGTAATCAATTTCATAGGGGCCCATGGTGGCATCGCCGACAAAAATCAGTTTATAGTCACTGCCATAGGTATGGATCAGATCCAGCACACTGACTTGCTCGGTATGGCGGCGTTGATTGTTGCGCCAGACGCCTTCGTAGACACAGTTATGAAAGTAAAAAAACTCCAGATGTTTAAACTCAGTGCGCACGGCAGCAAAGACTTGCTGACACAGCTCAATATAATCATCCATCGAGCCACCGACATCAAACAGCATCAGCACCTTAACCGCATTATGCCGCTCTGGTACAAAACGCAGATCCAGATAACCGCCCTGCTCAGACGTAGCCTGAATGGTGCCATTCAGATCCAGCTCGGTCGCTGCACCGCTGCGGGCAAAGCGTCTTAGCTGACGCAGCGCCAGTTTAATACTGCGGTTATTCAACTCGCTTTGGCTATCTAAATCTTTAAATTCGCGTTTATCCCACACCTTTACCGCGCGCCGTGCGCCACTGCCTTGTTGACCAATCCGCACTCCTTCCGGATTAAAGCCGTAAGCCCCAAAGGGCGAGGTGCCACCGGTACCGATCCATTTATTGCCGCCGGCATGGCGCTTTTGCTGCTCAGCCAGGCGCTCGCGAAGTTGCTTCAACAACTCTTCTAAACTACCGAGCCTCTGCAAGGCGGCTTTATCCTCAGCTGAGAGCTGGCGAATAATATCCGGGATTAACCAATCATCCGGGATCTGGCTGGCCAGATCTATCGCTGCGACGCCCTCGAAATACTCGGCAAAAGCCCGGTCAAACTTATCGTACTGGCTTTCATCTTTGACCAGTGTCAGCCGGGCGAGCTGATAGAAAGCTTCGGTATCGGCAAAAATCACCTGCTGCTGCAACGCCTGCAGTAAATCCAGCAGCTCAGTGATACTGCTTTTCAGGCCATATTTGCGCAGCGTAAAAAAGAACTCGACCAGCATTTAACGCCCTTGCCGCTTGGCCAAAAAGGCCAGCTTTTCGACCAGTTGCACATCTTGTTCGTTCTTTAGCAGGGCACCAAACATCGGCATCAGGCCGCCCTGCTGTTGCTTTTGCTGTAACACTTCAGCCGGGATCTGCTCTGCCAGTAACAGTTTTAACCAATCCAATAATTCGGACGTCGAGGGCTTTTTCTTTAGCCCCGGTAGCTCGCGTAGTTCAAAAAAGACGTCCAGCGCAGTACTAAGCAGCTGCTGGCGGATCTGCGGGAAATGCACTGCCACAATCTGGCGCAGAATGTCGGCATCCGGAAAGCGGATATAGTGAAAAAAACAGCGGCGCAAAAAGGCATCGGGCAGCTCTTTTTCGTTGTTTGAGGTGATCAGTACAATAGGCCGCTGCGCGGCACTGACCTGCTGCCCGGTCTCATGCACATAGAAGCTCATCCGATCCAACTCGTGCAATAAATCGTTTGGAAATTCAATATCGGCTTTATCAATCTCATCAATTAACAACACCGGCCGCTGCTGTGCTGTAAAGGCCTGCCACAACTTGCCCGGCTTAATGTAGTTGGCAATCTCATGCACCTTGTCACTGCCGAGCTGGCTATCACGTAACCGCGATACGGCGTCGTACTCGTAGAGGCCGTGCTGGGCTTTGGTTGTCGACTTGATATGCCACTGGATCAGTTCTGCGCCCAGGCTCTGCGCCAGCTCCTCCGCCAGCCGGGTTTTACCGGTACCCGGCTCGCCCTTTAACAGTAACGGCTTTTGCAGCGTCATAGCCGCATTTACTGCCAGCGCCAGTTCATCGGAGACAATATAATTTTCAGTACTCTGAAATGACATAACTTCCTCAGCTTATAACTTCCATAGTTTAAAGTGCAATCCGCTATAACTTATAGCCAAATGCTTCTTCAGTTTTTTATTAAGACGCGTATTCTTATAACCAATATCTTCTGATTCTGGAGTTTTTTATGGCAAATGTATACGCAGATAACTCATTGTCGATCGGCCGCACCCCGCTGGTCAAATTAAACCGCGTGGTTAAAGGCGCCAATGTCTATGCCAAGATTGAAGCACGCAACCCCAGCTTCAGCGTCAAGTGCCGCTTAGGCGCGGCGCTGATTTGGGATGCCGAAAAACGTGGCATCTTAACCGCTGACAAAGAGCTGGTAGAGCCTACCTCGGGTAATACCGGTATTGCGCTGGCCTTTGTTGCCGCCAGCCGCGGTTATAAACTGACTCTGACCATGCCGGCGACCATGAGTTTAGAACGCCGTAAGCTGTTAAAGGCACTGGGCGCCAATCTGGTGCTAACCGAAGGCCCAAAAGGGATGAAGGGCGCTATTGAAAAAGCCAAAGAAATTCAGGCTTCTAATCCGGATAAGTATTTAATCCTCGGCCAGTTCGATAACCCGGCCAACCCACAAATTCACTTTGAAACCACAGGCCCGGAGATCTGGCATGATCTGGATGGTCAGGTTGACGTCTTTGTCGCTGGCGTCGGTACCGGCGGTACCATTACCGGAGTCAGCCGTTTCTTTAAACAGGAAAAAAATCACCCGCTGGTCAGTGTCGCCGTGGAGCCAGTGGAATCACCGGTGATTACCCAGGCCAAAGCCGGTGAAGAATTAAAGCCAGGTCCGCATAAAATCCAGGGCATTGGCGCCGGTTTTATCCCGTCAGTATTAGAGCTGGATCTGATTGACCGCGTCGAGCAAGTCAGCAGCGATGACGCCATTGCCATGGCGCACCGCCTGATGAAAGAAGAAGGCATTCTGGCCGGTATTTCCTCGGGTGCTGCCGTTGTGGCCGCTGCTCGCCTGGCGGAATTACCAGAGTATGCTGGCAAGAATATTGTCGTAGTGCTGGCCAGCGCGGCTGAGCGTTACCTAACCAGCCCATTATTTGCCAATGTGTTTAGTGAACAAGAACTTAGTGCTTAATCTTCGTTACTAATCATGTCGGCTTAACGCCAGCATAAGTAAAAAGGCCGCCTTCGCGGCCTTTTTACTTTACACCCAGCTTAAATAGTCGCACAATTTTGCCAGCGAAAAACTGCAGGCTCAGGCTTGCCCCTACAGGTGAACACATGATGCTAAAAAAATATTGCCTGCTGTTATTGGCTGCTTTGCTGCTATCAGGTTGCGACGGCAACACCCAACTGAGCACACAGAGCGGTAGTCCGGAAAGCGTAGCGGAGGCCTTTTTCGACGCCATTTATAACGCGAAGGATTTAGACAAAGCCAAAAGCATGGCGACTGCTGATTACGCGAAATTGCTGGCATCATACGGTACAGCGCGGCAAGCTGGCCGCATTTTATACAACATGAATTTCGATACCGTACAAATTAACGTTAACCGCAGTGGCCGTAATCTGCGCGAGCAGTATCAGAATGATGCCAATATCCAGTTAATTCTGGATGGTGAGTTCGATGGTAAAAGAGTGCAGGAAGTACGGACCGTACAATTGATCCGCCAGCGCGGCAGTTGGTTGGTCAGCGAAGTGCAGGCAGATAAATTCAGTACCAGCATCCGTTAAGCGCAGCGCACCCGTAAAAGCAGCGCGCCGGCAAAACCTGCCGGCGTCCCGCTTGCCACAGTCTATTTTCTGCTGAAAAAAGCCTGTAGTCGTTGCTGACAACTGTCACTCTGTAATAGCTGCTGAAACTCTGCCAACTCTGTCGCTATCGCGTGTTCTGTTTGTTTATCATTGGCTTTTAACAGCGCTTTGCTAACCAGTACCGCCTGCGCCGGTAACGCCGCTAATGCTTGCGCTTTGCTGGCAGCATGCGCCAGTAGTTGCGCGGCAGGCACAATCTCATTTACCAGACCAAAGGCCGCAGCCTGCTCACTGCTAAAAGCCTCGCCTAACAGTAAATATTGTGCCGCACGCTGGTAACCGGCGATTTGTGGTAACAACAAACTGGAAGCGGCCTCAGGACAAAGCCCCAGCTGGGTAAAGGGCAATTGAAAACGGCAGTCCGGCGCCGCATAAACCAGATCACAATGCAGTAACACCGTGGTGCCGATACCAATCGCTAACCCTGCTACCGCAGCCACCAGCGGCTTGGGAAAGGCGGCGACGGTATACAGAAACTCCACCACCGGATGCTGGCGATTTAATTCGCCGGCCGATAAAAAATCTTTCAGATCATTACCGCTGCTAAAACAGTGTTCGTTGCCTTGCAGCAGTACAACCTTGATCGCCGGGTTTGCCGCCGCACTTTGCAAAGCCGCAGATAACTCGCGGTACATCTGTAAGTTCAGCGCATTTTTCTTTTCAAAGCGTTGCATACTCAGGATCAGTACGGCATCCACTTGTTGTTGCTGTATCATAAGGTATTCCTTGTTAAAATCCGGCTACCCGCCCTTCACGTCTGGGATCGGCAGCACCTTCAAGCTGGGTTGACTTTACCTCAATGGCGTGTAAACCACTATTCAGATCCTGCAGTTGTACCTGATAACCCAGCTCCTGCAGTGCCGGCGCTAGTTCTACCAGCTCAGTACCGGCTTCCAGCGCCAAATAATCATTGCGATGGGTAAAGCGGGCTAAATTCAGGGCTTGTTGTACATCAAGCTGCCAATCCAAAACCGCAACCAGACTTTGCGCCACATAATTGATTATCCGGCTGCCGCCTGGCGATCCTATCACCAGTTTCAGTTGATTGTCGGCATCAAACACCATCACCGGTGCCATGGAACTGCGCGGCCTCTTACCGCCCTCAACCCGGTTTGCTACCAGCATGCCGCCTACGACAGGCTCTAAACTAAAATCGGTTAGCTGATTATTCAGCAAATAGCCATTCACCATTAAGCCCGAGCCAAAGACGTTTTCAATACTGGTGGTCATACTGACCGCATTGCCAGCAGCATCGACAATTGACAAATGGCTGGTATTGGGAAATTCCACTGCCTGGCTGCTGGCCAGCGGCTGGGCACCTTCAGGTTGACCGGCGCTAAATGTCTGATCACGACCTGTTAGTAACGCCGCGCGTTGCTTCAAATATTCCGCAGCCAGCAAACCCGCCACCGGGACCGGTGCAAAATCCGGATCAGCCAGATAACGATCTCGATCGGCAAAGGCGGCGCGCGATGCCTGACTGATCAGATGCACAGCTTCCAGACTGTTAGGTTTAAGCGCTGCCAAATCAAACTGCGCCAGCATACCCATAATTTGTAGTACCGCCACCCCACCAGAGCTGGGTGCGGTCATCGAGCAGATCTGATACACCCGGTACGGAATGCAGAGGGCATCCTTTTGCTGGGCCTGATAATTGGCAAGATCCTGTAACGTCAAAGTACCAGGATTGACCGCAGCCTGATTGACAGTGCGCACCAGCGCTTCTGCATTCGCGCCCTGATAAAAGGCGCTGACACCTTCGCTGGCAATTTTTCGCAATAAGGCCGCGTACTCGGGATTTTTTAATAGGGTACCGGCAGCCAGTGGCTGATTATCCGGGTAATAAAACTCTTTTGCCGGTGACAACTGCCGTAATCCCTGATTCCATCCCAGCGCCAGTTGTTTCGCCATCCGCTCATTCACAATAAAGCCCTGCTCTGCAGCGGCGATGGTATCGGTAAAGAGCGCAGCCCAGGGCAACTTACCAAACTGTTGATGGGCATCAGCGAGCGCCCGTAACACTCCCGGCACGCCAACAGACTTACCGCCAACATAGGCTTCTCGCCAGCCTAATACTTTACCGTCCTCGGCAAATAACCAGGGGCCGGCGGCAGCAGGCGCCGTTTCACGGCCATCAAAGCTGGTTAACTGACCACTGTCAGCCTGAAAATGCAGGATAAAGGCGCCACCGCCAATCCCGGAGCTCTGCGGTTCAACCAGGCCAAGCATTAACTGGGTGGCAATGGCCGCGTCAATAGCGCTACCACCGGCTTGCAGGATCCGCTTGCCCGCCTCCGCCGCCAGCGGATGCGCAGCCGCGACCATCGCATTGGCATGACGGGTCAATTGCTGTTGCACCAGCCCCGTAGCCGCTTCCGGCTCACGGGTTTCCTGTGGCGTCACCGCCACACTTAGCACGGGCAGTAGCGCCCAAAGTAACAGATTTAAAGCAGTGAGGGATTTTTTCATCGTCAGGACTTTACTAATTAACGGCTCCCTGACACCCTAACCAGTTCTTAGTGCAAATTCAACCATCTGATGCCCATACTAAAGCTAAAGTCTGATCTGCCTTATCTGTTGTTGGCCAGCTGCTGTGTCCTGCTGTTTTTATTGCCCCCGGCCTGGCAACACGCATTAGAATACAACCAAACGATGATCTGGCGTGGCGAGCTCTGGCGCCTGCTAAGTGGTCAGCTGCTGCATAGCAATGTTTATCATTTGCTGATGAATTTGGCAGGGTTAGCGGTTTTGATGATACTACACGGCCGGTTGCCGGGGCGTTTAGCTGTAGGCTGGCAGCTCCTGTTATTACTGCTGGCCACAGCCTTGGCTTTATTACTACTCGCCCCTGAGATTGACATCTATGTCGGATTATCAGGTATGCTGCATGGCTTACTCTGCTATGGTGCCGTGGCCGATCTGCGTCAGGGCTATCGCTCCGGTATGCTGATTCTAATCGGAGTAAGTGCAAAACTGGCGCTAGAGCAATGGCAAGGCCCTGATCCGGTGTTAGGAGCACAGATCGGGGCCGAAGTCGCGATTGATGCGCACCTGCTCGGTGCGCTTTGTGGCGTATTGCTGGCGCTGCTTAGCTGGCGTCAGATCAAACACCAGTGAGCTTGCGTCCGCCTAACTTGTAAACCGCGTAACTACTAAACTCTGCAGTCAATTTACTGTAAAAATCCAGGTTTGACAGATTAACGGTAAAGAAGCAGTTTAAACTACAGTTTACCGGCCTCAGTGTCTGGCTGCTGGCGGCGCCAATGCTGGCGTCCAACTGATACTCCGCAATCAGCCGGCTAACGCGCCAGCTATGAAAATCACTGGTAATAAAACGAATTTGCCGCTGCTGTGCCAGTCGTGGCGCCAGACTGGCAAACTCCTGATAGGTATTGTCACCGGCATCAAAACAGTCAGCAGCCACAGCGGGGAGTTGCTGCTGCAGATAATCCAGATAAGGCTGGCAATAACGGGTGGTGATTAATACCGCCACTGGCTCCGGCTGTGCGACTTCAGCGCTAAGTTGCTGGATCCGGGCTCTGGCGCAGGCGGGTAGCTGCGTTGCTGAACCACCACAGCCCAGCACCACATACAGGCTGGCCGGGGCTGTGGCGTTGGAAATGCCCTGTTGGTACCAGAGCCGGGCGTGATTGGCGATATAGGTATTGCCAACCAGATAGTAAAAGCCCCACAGCACCCAGAGGCCTTTTTTGCGATACAGCAGACACGCGAGCAACAGGCCATAAAGCAACAGGTTGTGCGGATATAAAAAGGGTTCTAACAGATCCTTCATCTTGCCTCCTTATCTGGCTGAGCGACTGGCGTTGACGCACTGTCAACCGTCTGCGGCATGGCTGCAGTTAACACTGATGGCCCACGATTTACCAGTACCGCGGCGTTAACCAGCGCCCAGGGTAACCATAACATACCCGAGGTCAGAACATGCCCGGCCAGCAAGGCCACTGCCAATAACAGCAGATTGAGCAAAGCTAATGGCAATGCCAGCTCACTCTTTGCCATGCGACTCCACAGCAAACTAAACAGACGCAGAAAACTTAAGCAGAACAATAAAGCACCTGCCAACCCATAAAACAGTAGCAGATCGAAAAAATCCAACTCAATAAAATACTTTTTCAATAGCAGGCGCACGCCGCCCTGACCGACGCCTAATACCTGTAACCAGTGCGGATAGTGCTCAGCAACTAACGCAAAGTTACGTTGCAGGTAAAAATCGCGCGATGACAACAAAATGCCGCTCAGTCCTCGCTGTTGATAGGCAAACTGCAACTTATCGTACAGCCCAACCCACTGCAGCAAGGCGGTCAGATGATAGAGCAGCAAAGCGGTGAGTACGACGACTACCAGGCCAGCGGCCAGCAGATAAGGCTTAGCCTGTTGCCACTGCCTTCTATCCATTACTAGCAGCGGCGTCAGCAGTACCAGCAGCAGGATGCCAAATAAACCGGTTTTGGTCAGCATAAGTGCAGCGATAAAAAACGCCGCAAGTGCAATCAGTGGGTAGGCCCAGCGCCGTCGTTGCCAGCTGCGGCAAAGTAACCAGCCGCTTAACACTAATAACAAAGCGGACAGCTCGTTAGTAGAAACAAAGTAGCCTTTGATACCGAGAAATTTCTGACTGACCTGCTCCATCGGCTGATAGGCAGTACCACCGTAGCCGATAGTACCGAGCACAGTATTGAGCAGTAACAGCATAAAGGCCGCCAGTACCACGGCATCAACATAGCGCAGGTAGTCTTGTTGCAGTGTTTTCGCGCGGGCAGCAAAGTAGGCCAGTGCCAGTAGCATGGCGCCAGCTTTGGCTATCAGTTGCAGGTCGCTCAACAAATAAGGATGACCGGTCAACCATTTGATATACAAAGGACCGGGTAGCATCAGTACCAGCAGTAGTAAGGGTAAACGCAGCTCACTGCGACACAGTTGCCAGCCGCGCCACAGCAGTAGCGTTAACAGCAAGGCTTTAAATGCTGCTGACAGCGGCAGCACGCTGCCCAGACTGTGTCGTAACAGACCGTTTAGCCAGTCGACCAGCACAAAAAGTGCTGCCAGCACCAGGATCAGCCGATCTAACAGCTGCGGCGACACGAAAAGCAGCCGGTTTTGCCAGTTCATTTTTTAAGCAAACCCCGGATACCTTTATTCATCAACCGTAAACGGAGCGCGCTAAACCACGATAACTTATGCTTTAAAAAATAACGCCATTTCAGATTTAACAGGCCATAGCGGCATTGGCGGAAAAACTCCGTCAGTGTCAGAGGTTTCTTTTGCATTGTTAAGCGGTAAAACATCTGATTCTGCAGGTTACGCTCGCTCATCAGTGGCCGGTGTTTGGCAACAAATTGCTGATGTGCGTCCAGTCGTTTTGGCGAATCGGTGATCCGGCCGAGTTCATGCCCAACATTCACCTTATAGCTGGCATTGGCAATCCGCTTCGCCGGGCCATAGGCCGCGACCACCCGCACCCACATATCATAATCCTGAAACGCCGCCAGACCGGTATCAAAACCACCCAGTGCTAACATCCGCTCACGGCGCACCAACGCCTGATTTGACAGCGTGTGCAAATCCAGTAACTCACTCAGACTTACCGTAGCTTCATCGGCAAACAAGGTTTTACTAAAGGTACCGTAATCCCAGATATAGGCGCTGCAGACCATGCTGAATTGATCATCATAGGCCGCATAAAGACTACTGAGGCGCTGCGGTAAAAACTCATCGTCATCATCCAGGCCGGTGACAAAGTCGCCACGTGCTTCATTAATGGCTCTGTTGCGGGCGGCGCAGGCACCCTGCCCCTGTTCCTGCCGCAGGATCCGTACCCGTGGCTCGTTAGCATAACGCGAACTCAGCTGTTCATAGGTCTGATCTTTTGACGCATCATCCACCACGATCAGCTCAAAGTTCGGATAATCCTGCGCCAGTACCGAGTCGATGGCCCGGCAGGCCATCTCAGCCCGGTTATAGGTAGGCATATAAACACTGATTAACGGTAATGCTCTCACCCTTTGCTCCTTAAATTTTTCCAATCAGCACCCACCACAGGTACCTGAATAAGCGTAATTGGCGGCCAATGCGGCTTGGTTGCGCCAATAAACGGTAAGCCCATTCCAGATTAAGCTTACACCACAGTGCCGGAGCGCGTTTTACATTGCCGGTAAAGACGTCATAGGTGCCACCAACGCCCATATAAAAACAATCCGGATGGACTGCCCGGATGCGCTGGATCAGCAACTCTTGCTTGGGCGATCCCATCGCCACGCTGACAAAGCGGGCGCCACTGGCTTTGATCGTCTGCAGCAATTGCGCTTCATCTTTAAAATAACCATCGGTCGCGCCCACTACCGGCACCCCGAGCCGCTGTAACTTATCGCGGGTTTGCGCCAGCACTTCGGGCTTGGCACCGACCAGATACACCGGTACCTGATACTCTGCTGCCCGCGCCATCAACGCCTGCCATAGTTCACAACCCGGGATCCGCTCCACCGGCCGCAGCAGACGTTTTTGCATCACTTTCACCACCCCGATACCATCGGCATAGCGCAGATCGGCTTGTTGGATCACGGCTAACACCTGCGGGTTTTCCAGTGCGGTCAGAATTTTTTCCGGATTAATGGCAATGGCCGAACCGGCATAAACAGAACCATCATCACGGATAATATAGGACAGCAATTGCGCCATATTGGCAAAGGCCGACACCTGAACCGGACCGATACCGATTTCAGCGATAGCGGTCGAGGATGTGCTCGTCATAACATAAGTTCCTGATAATGTTTACGTAGTTTATTCACGATCACGGGCAGTAAGATTTGCTCGGCCTGCATCCGGCCCTGCTGTTGCAACTGCTGGTAGGCGGTCTCATCCAGCGCCAGCAATTGCCTGATCGCAGCCAGCAACTGCTGCTGGCATAAGGCTTCATCCTGCTGTGACACAGCATAACCGGTGACACCCTGCCGTACTTGCGCCCTGGCACCATCAGTATCGGTCGCCACAACAGGCGTATAACACGCCATCGCCTCAGCCATTACCAGACCAAAAGATTCTTTGCGCGATAAACTGATAAAGCAACGGGCGCGCTGATACAGTGCCAGCAAATCCGCACCACTTTGTGGGCCAAGCAAGGTGATATTGGGATAGGAAGCAGTGGCTTGTGCCAGTGCTGCCTGCCAGGGCCCTGAACCGGCGATCACTACGCGCCAGGCTTGCAGCTGTGGCAGCATGGCCAGTAAACGATCCATCCCTTTATTCTGGTCCAGTGTACCAACATAGAGCAAATCAATATCTTTATCGGTTTTGCTGTGCCAGGTCGCGCTAGCATAACGGTTATCAATACCGGCCGCCAACACCTGCGCCCGCTCTGGCTGCATAAAAAATTGTTGCTGCAGCGCCTCGCTACTAAAGATCCAGCTATCCACCTGCCGCGCACACCAGCGATACAGGCGCCCGGGTGGCTGATAATGATAGATATCTGAGCCGTGGCAGGTGACGACAATTTTCGCCTGCGGATTGCGTAACCAACGGTATAACAGCGCTAACCAGATTGTTGGATAAAAGAAATGGACGTGCAATATCTGATAGCCTTGGCGGCTAAACAGAAAGCGCCGGCAAAAATCGAGGAAAAAAACCGGATACTTCAATAACCTGTTCAGCCAAGAGTCACGGTGCCAGCGCATATAATGATAGGCAGGTTGCAGGCCCTGAGCCTGTAATGCTGTGACCTGGGCGCGCACAAAGTTGCCCTGAAACGGTGATGAGGGTTTAGGACCCATATTAGTGATCACGAGGACCCGGGGTTGTGTTGCAGTCACCCTGTGCTTTACTCCTGAGAAGACGGATAATTGCCGGTTCCATTAATTTATTTATCAGGACCGCGGCCAGCTAGTCGTTTATTGTCGCACTAAGCAGTATCATTACACCAGAGTGCTGCTGACAGCCAGCTGAATAAAAAGATGATGAAAAAGAAACCACTATGACAACTCAGCTTCTATTGATGATAACGGCGTTTGCCGGTTGCCTGCTTGCCATTTTAAGTTTTTATCCGTTATCGCAACGTATTGGTCTGGTCGATATTCCGCGTGGCCGTAAGCAACATCAGGGCGCCATTCCGCTGATCGGCGGCTTATCGGTATTTACCGGCATGCTGCTTGGCTTTGTCTTGTTTCCGGTTGCGGACTTAGATGCCGGCTACTACCTGACACTTGCCGGTGCGCTGGTGATCCTCGGCGCCTTTGATGATTATCTGGATCTGAGTGTGAAATTACGCCTGGCGGTGCAGTTACTGCTGAGTGCAGCCATGGTCTATGTACTCGATTTGCACCTGGCAAATCTGGGTAATTTATTTGGTTATGGCGATGTCAGGCTCGGTTTTCTCGGCATCCCTGTCACCCTGATTGCGGTGATAGCCGCCATTAACGCCTTTAATATGACTGACGGTATCGATGGCTTAGCAGGCATGCTCAGTCTGGTTAGTTTTGTTGCCATTGCCGGCTTTATGTTGTTGTGGGGTCAGGTTGAACAGGCGCTGCTACCGATGGTACTGATCTGCGCTATGCTGCCGTATCTGGCGTTTAATTTACAGCTGGTGCCCGGTAAAAAGATCTTTATGGGCGATGCCGGCAGCATGTTAATTGGTTTTTCTGTGATCTGGCTGCTGATCGTCGGCACCCAGAGTGAAAGTGCCAGTTTCCGGCCCGTTACTGCACTGTGGTTAATTGCCATACCGCTGATGGATATGGTCGCTATTATGGTGCGACGGATCCGCAAAGGCCAGTCCCCCTTTCAGGCCGATCGCGAACACTTACACCATATCTCGCTGCGTCTGGGCCTGAACTCCCGCGAATCGTTAACGCTGATTACCGCTCTGGCTTGTATCTTTGCCTGTATCGGCATTATCGGTGAGTATTTGCTGATCCCGGAGGGCATTATGTTGTTGCTGTTTTTGCTGCTATTCGCCGGTTATATCCAGCTATTGCAGAATGTCTGGCGCATTCTATCGGCGCTACGCCGCCGTTTACAGGGAGCCAAAGGTTGAAACTGCTTAAAAAAATCTTACTGGCCCGCGCTACGGCGATGCTGGGTGATAAGCTGGTTAAACTCAGTGCCGGTGCAGTACTGACGATCTTTGTCGCCCGCATGCTGGGTGCCAGTGAGCTGGGTATATACTCTATCGTGATGGCGTGGAGTGCCTTTTTAGTGCCGCTAACCAGCATGGGACTAAATAATCTGGTCGTGCGGCAAATGGTTAAGCTAGATAGCGGTCAGCAAGCCATGACGATGCTCTACACCGCCGTCAGTATCCGGCTGGGGCTGGGGCTACTCGGCGGCGCCCTGATGCTGGCGCTATTCTACCTGCTTAATGGCGAACTCTTTAGCGGCCATTTAAGCTATACCATACCGCTGCTGTTTATGTTGCAGGCGTTTTTTGGCTTTCTGCTGTTTGAATTTTATCTGAATTATCAGGGAACTTTCCGCACCCCGGCCTATGTTAAATCGATAATTTCACTGGTAAGTTTTGGCTTAAAACTGGTTTTGCTCTATCAGGGCTTCGGTATTGCCAGTTTATTGCTGATTTACGCCGGCGAGTTTTTGATTGTCGCGCTGGCCCAGTATTGGATCTATCGCCAGAAACACCGGCCTTTTAAAGAAGAGCAACAGCGCTGGCCGGGCTATCACCCGAAATACTTTAACCTGACCTATGGGAAGCAGTTATTAAAACGCTCATCCTGGCTGTGGTTATCCGGTATTGTCACGGTGATCTATCTGAAAATTGATATCGTGATGCTGGGTGCGATGGCCGGCACTGAGCAAGCCGGTATCTATGCCGCGGCCAGCCGTCTATCTGAACTCTGGTATGTATTTCCGGCCACGCTGGCCGTACGCTATTACCCGGATATGCTAAAAGCCTATGAAAAAAGCTGGGACGGTTATTTAATCAAGCTACGCCGTTTTGCGCTGCTGTTTTTTAGTGCTGCCCTGGCGATTGCGGTGGTGATGAGCCTGACAGCAGATGGGATAGTGGTGTTGTTGTTTGGTGAAGCTTTTAGCGACGCGGTAACCGTATTACAAATTCATATCTGGTCCGGCTGTTTTATCTTTGTCCGTTATCTGATTGGCCAACACCTGGTGATCACCGAGCAAGAGCCGCTGTCCCTGTTTAGCCACGGTATGGGCGCTTTACTCAATGTTGGCCTTAACCTGTGGCTAATCCCCCAGTACGGCATTGTGGGTGCGGCCTGGGCGACGCTGATTTCCTATGCCTATGCCTCTTTCTTCTTTTTATTTTTCGCCAAGCGTACCCGCGAGCAGTTTTGGCAACTGCTGCGAGTAAAAGCCTGATCAAGGAAAACTTATGACTAAACCCTATTTTGTCGAAATTAAAGGCGTGCAATTCCGTAACAAAGGCGCCTATCTGATGCTATTGGCCTGTTTACATGGCCTGAAAAAACTGAATAAATCCTTTGAGCTGGTGCTGTCTCCTGGCCCGAATCTGCCTTACCCGGAGCGCGCCCGTCATGGCGCCTGGCAAAAACTATCATTCCGCCGCAAAGGTCTGGATCTCACCGGTACCCTGGGCAAGTTACCCGGGCCTTTACTGCGTTTATTTAAACGTTACGGTATGGTTACCGAACGCGATGTCGATCTAATTCTGGAAGCCAGTGGCTTTGCCTATGGTGACCAGTGGCCGCTGACCTTCTTGCAGAATACCGCCAAAGAAGTGGTGCGTTTTAGCAAAGCCGGCAAACCCTTTGTCTTTATGCCGCAAGCCTTTGGCCCCTTTAGCACCAACGAGAGCAAAGCAGCAATGCGCGATATTATTCAACACGCACGGCTGATTTTTGTCCGTGATCCGGTATCGCTGCAACATTTACAAAGCTGCGTTGAGGTGCTGCCAGAGCATGTAGTGTTAACGCCGGACTTTACTGTCGGTTTAAGTGCGGAAGCCAATGCCGAAGTGCCACAGCTGAATGTGCCCTTCGCGGCGCTGATCCCCAATTCCAAGGTGGTATCCAAGTTTAATCATGCCAATGCCGAAGCGATGCGTAGCGACTATGTTGCCGCCTTTGCTGCTGCAGCTGATTATCTTACGGCATTAGGTATTCAGCCGGTGCTGGTGAATCACGAAGGCAAAGAAGATGCTGAGCTGTGCGCCGAAATCGCCGCCCGCTCGCCCTGCGGTCTGGTGCAAATCGAAGATCCTCTGGCGGTAAAATATTTTATTGGTAAGGCGGAGCTGGCGGTCAGTTCACGTTTTCACGGTGCGGTAAATGCGCTAAGCCAGGGTGTCCCCTGTATTGCTACCAGCTGGAGCCATAAATATCATGCGATGATGAGCGATTTTGGCATGGGCGATTTTTGTGTTGCTGAACTGTCAGAGCAAAGCCTGTTGGATGCCTTAGCGCAGCTACTGCACGAAAAAGACACCCTGTCAGCTATCGTTGCTGAACGCGCCGCAACGTTAAAACAACGCAACCAGAAAATGTGGCAGCGTCTGGCACAAGCAATTTGAATTAACTGAACGCTTAAAATTCAACATTCAACATTCAACATTTTACCCCCAGTTCGGACTTCTAACCGGGGGCTAGTGTTGGATTCAGACCCAAAGCGGCACTTTTAAAGTGTTGTCAGTCTTTTCCGGGCCACCGCACATCTCATCATAGGCCGACTGATGCACCAGCCAGGCCTGGCGCACGGTACAATCACTCAGCGATTGCTTAACCTGCTCCACACTCTGAAACCGCTGTGGATGATTGTCATCATTAACCAAAAAACCACGACGACCATCGTAGTCGGCCTCGACCAGATAGACCCCCATTTCGTAAGAATGCACCACCAGCTCGTCAATCCGTACATCCTGATGATTAAGATGCGCTGCACGATGATAAGGCATAGTTTGCTCCTGCTTAGCTAGATATATCGAGATATCCTGCTAAGCTTACGCGGCGATTTTTCAACTAGATCGCCGCAAAAGAAAACTTTGTACATAAATCAATCAAGCTTTCGCGTCGCCTGCCAGTTTACTGCCTGCCATTTACCATTACGTTTGACGAAGGTGCCGCTATTTAAAAACCGCAAGGTTTCCTGCGCAGAAGTACCAACCAGAGTAAAAGCCACTACTGCGGTATCACCATATTGCAGGATCTGCAGATCTTCACTGCTATAACGCATGCTAATCTCAGCCGCTGGCAACTCACCACGACTATTAACCCCTTGCATTAACTCGGCTTTGCCGAAGCGCCGCCCAGCCGAACTGGTATAAATGAGTTCTTCCGCCCAATACTTATCGTGTACCGCAGGGTCATTACGGGTCGCGCCATCCAGAAATTCGGCCAGTAACGCAGTCAGCTCGGCCCTATCATCAGCATAAGCAGTAGAAGACATTAATAATAACAAGATTATAAAGATAGCTCGCATATAAACTCCGTACGCCGGTTAAGGTAGCCATAACTCTAATGATTGAGAACCTATTATTGCCATAATTTCAATTATTTGCCCATTAATGCGAAAATAAATATGGTCACGACCACAAAGACAGCGTCTATATCCTGGTCTTATGTGATCAATCGTTTGAAATAAAAAAGGATTTTCTGCTATTTTCTGAAACATCTGAAAAAATTCATAATAATAAAGATCCGCTTGCGAAACATCATAGTTGCAAATCCCGTAAGCATAGATCCGCTCTAAATCAGCTACTGCTAATTCTGATAAGCGATATTGATAAAACTCAGTCATTAATCAGCAGCTTTTTTTTAAACTCTGCAAGTATTTGCTCCGCACTTTTATCAGTAAAGCCGGCCGCTTCTGCTGCCGCGAGTTTTTGATTGATGGCATCAGCTCGCCTCGCGTTGCGGATTAACTCGTTGATCAGCTCACTTTTACTGTTGTATTCATGAGCATTCTGCACCTTTTCTTGTAGCCACTGCTCGTTCGCTTGGCTAAGTGTTACACTCTGTCTCGTCATTGCGCGCCTCTGGTGCAAAAGTGATGCGTTATTGCACCACAAAATGTTAAATCTCAATATAAATACTGCAACTCAATAATGCAATTAAAAAAGGCGCCGCAGCGCCTTTTCTTTAGCAAAGAGAAAACAACGGTTTAGAAACTGATACCACCGTCAATTTCTACCACCCGGCCGGTAAAGAAATCGTTTTCAAAGATATACTTAGCTGTATGCGCAATCTCTGCAGCTTCACCTAAACGGCCAACCGGTTTCATTTTTTCCAGGCGCTCGCGCGCTTCAGGCTTCATGGCATCGGTCATGGCGGTGCGGATCACGCCAGGCGCAATAGCGCCCACGCGGATGCCGTAACGGCCCAGTTCACGTGCCCAGGTGACAGTCATCGCCACTACCCCGGCTTTAGAGGCAGCATAGTTCGTTTGCCCCATATTACCGGCACGGGCCACGCTCGACATATTGATAATGACGCCCTTACGACCGTGTTTAACCATTAGCGCAGCGGCTTCACGGCCACACAGGAATACACCGGTCAGGTTAACATCAATGACTGATTGGAACTGTTGTAATGGCATCTTGGCAGCCAGTTCACCGTCTTTAACTTTCAGCAGCAAGCCATCGCGTAAAATACCGGCGTTGTTAATAAGGCCATCAATGCCGTTAAAATCGACATCGATTTGGGCAAAAGTGGCTTCGACCTGCGCCTCATCCGCCACGTTAGCAACGTAGACTGCCACCTGGGTTTGCGCTGACAGCTCCGCCTTCGCCGCTGCTAGCTGCTCCGGGTTCATATCCAGTAGCGCCAGTTTGGCACCCTCTGCAGCACACATCAGCGCCATTTCCAGACCTAAGCCCTGAGCGCCACCGGTAATTACTATTGTTTTATCTTTTAAAATCATAATATTATCCGTTGCCTGTTTAATATCTGTTTCGACGCCGTATATGCTTTTTAAGTGCGACTTTGCCAGACGCTTAACGCGGCTAACGCGGATGTACTTTTTTGGCGGAACGTCTTTCGCATGGATGCGAAAGAGGAGCCCCCATGGATGGGTTCACGGCGTGTCCGACAAAAAATGTACGCAGTGTTAGCCGCTCTCTCAGAATGAACCGAATTAAGCATCCATTTTCTTAAATGAGGTGAAGATACTGGAAAAATCCAGCTTACCATTACCGGCCCGCTGATGCGCCACATACAAGCTACGCGCCAACGCCCCCAGCGGCGTACTGCTGCCACTTTGCAGCGAAGCTTCCAGCGCCAGACCTAAGTCTTTGACCATCAGGTCGACCATAAAGCCGCCCTGATAGCCATTAGATGACGGCACATTTGGCAGCACATCCGGGCAAGGGTTATATAATTCCAGGGTCCAGTTACGGCCCGAGCTTTTTAGCATAATCTCCGACAAAACCTTCGGATCCAGACCGTTATCAATCCCCATTTGTAGCGCTTCTGAGGTACCGACCATCAGGATACTGAGCAGCATATTGTTGCAAATTTTTGCGACCTGCCCGGCGCCAACCGCGCCGGCATGAAACAGGTTTTTCCCCATATTGCTTAGTACGGTTTTCGCCCGCTCAAAATCTGCGTCACTGCCGCCGACAATAAAAGTTAAGGTACCGGCTTTAGCGCCGCCGACACCACCGGAAACCGGCGCATCAATAAAGGCCAGATCTTGCTCTGCCAAAGCAGCACCAAGTTTACGGGCGCTATCCGCATCGATAGTCGAGCAATCAATTACCAGCGCTTTCTTATCAATGTGGGTGGCAATGCCCTGCTCACCCAGATACAAGCTCAGCACATGTTTCGCCGCAGGCAGCATCGAAATCACAAAGTCAGCGCCGGCAACGGCATCGGCTGCCGAGCTAGCTACCGCTGCCCCTTCGGCTTTTACCTGCGCCAACGCATTGGCTGATAAATCAAAAGCCGCTACCTGATGACCGGCTTTAACCAGATTGACCGCCATCGGGCCGCCCATATTACCTAAACCAATAAAAGCTACTTTTGCCATTGTCTTGTCCTTGTTATCAGGTTTGACCGCCTTGCGGCCAGCGCCATAAATTAGTTTTCTAGCTTGCCTAAATCCTGCAGCGGATGTTGCCCGGCGCTCCAGGGGGAGCGAAATAACTCATCGATCACCGCCTGCGGCACCGTGCTCACATCCGGATACTGCCACTTGGGTTGTAAATCTTTATCAATCAGCAGCGCCCGCACCCCTTCCTGAAACTCGCCCAGTTTGGCGCATTGCACACTTAAGCCAAGCTCCAGCCGGAAACTGTCGGCCAGAATTAAACTTTGCCCCAGTTGCAATAAGCGATACACAACATGTGCCGTGATTGGGCTACCGTAGCGCAGTGAGTCCTTGGCTTTTAGCAGCCATTTATCCTCACCCTGCATAGCGTCTATTGCTGCCATTACGCCAGCCAGATCCGCTTGCCCGGGTAAGCGGCTGATCGCATCCTGATGCAGCCGGATTTGACTAAGTGGCATCTGGGTACGACAGCCTTCTTCCTGCGCACGCAGTACATCAGAGAGCTTCTGATGATTAAGCGCCACCGTATTGCCCCAATTAACCGTCAACAGTTTATCCAGCAGCTCGGCTTTTTGCTCATGGCAGATAAAGACATCAGCCAAACCAATAAAGCGCGCATCAGCAGCATTAATTGAGGCGCCGGTTAAACCTAAAAACAGGCCGCAGCCCGCTGGCATACGATTTAAAAACCAGCTGGCACCAACATCCGGATACAGGCCTATGGCCATCTCCGGCATGGCAATCCGGCTGCTCGCCGTGACTACGCGATGCGAGGCTCCGGCCATTAAACCCAGCCCGCCGCCCATCACAATACCGTTGCCCCAAACCAGTACCGGTTTGTCAAAAGTATGAATTAAATAATCCAGCCGGTATTCTTTGGTAAAAAAATCTTCGACATAGGGCTGATAAGTACCAGGTTGATCTTTCATCGCCTGGTACAGATCGCGGATATCACCGCCGGCACAAAAGGCTTTATCGCCAGCGCCTTGTAATACTACCAGCGCAACTTGCGGATCGGCTTTCCATTGCAGCATTTGTGGCAGTAATGACTCCACCATCGGCAAGCTTAGCGCGTTTAAGGATTTTTCAGAATTAAGGGTAGCGACGGCAATTTTTTTGCCATTAACTGCGGTCAGCTCCTGATAGAGCACCGGAGCAACAGAGTGTTCAAGCATGATGAGTCCTTCTGTTTGGCTGCAGGCGTAAGGCGCAGCGCTTGCCGTCACCGCATAGCATCTGGCTAAGCGGTGACGGCCACGGGCAAGCCGGGAAACAACCTACCCGAGTTTAACCTGGCTGTATTACAGGATAGCGCCGGCAGCTTCGTCCAGCAGACGACGACCAATAATCAGCCGCATGATTTCGTTGGTACCTTCCAGGATCTGGTGTACCCGTACATCACGGAAGTGCCGCTCCAGCGGATACTCTTTAATATAGCCATAGCCGCCATGCAGCTGCAGCGCCTGATCACAGACACTAAAACCAACGTCAGTGGCAAAACGCTTGGCCATCGCACAATAGGCGGTTGCTTCCGGATCCTGAGTATCCAGTTTAAAGGCAGCTAAGCGCACTAACTGACGGGCGGCGACCAGCTCGGTCGCCATATCAGCCAGTTTAAACTGCAGTGCCTGGAACGCCGCCAGCGGCTTACCAAATTGCTGCCGCTCCAGCATATAGTTACGGGCGGTATTCAGGGCTTGCTGCGCCGTACCAATAGAACAGGTAGCAATATTAATCCGGCCACCGTCTAAACCTTTCATTGCAAAGCTAAAGCCCTGCCCTTCACTACCCAACAGCGCAGACTGATGAATACGCACGTCTTCAAAGGTCACCAGTCGGGTCGGCTGCGCATTCCAGCCCATTTTTTCTTCGGCTTTGCCGTAGATTACGCCCTTCGCATCAGCAGGTACCACAAAGGCAGAAATCCCTTTCGGGCCGGCTTCACCGGTCCGTGCCATCACGACTAATACTTCAGTTGAACCGGCGCCAGAGATAAACATTTTTGAGCCGTTTAATACATAGTGCTCACCGTCTTTGCGGGCACTGGTGCGTAAACTGGCGGCATCTGAGCCTGAACCCGGTTCGGTTAAACAATAGGACGCTAATTGCTCACCGGTAACCAGCTTGGGTAACCAGGTCTCTTTAACCGCCTCAGTGCCGAAGCTGGCAATCATCCAGGTGGCCATATTGTGAATCGTCAGCATCGCAGTCGTCGCGGTACAGCCCATTGCCAGCTGTTCAAAAATAATGGAGGAATCCAGCCGGGATAAGCCCATACCGCCAAACTCTTCCGGCGTATACAGCGAGCAGAAGCCAAGCTCACCGGCTTTATGCAGCACGTCTTTCGGAAAATGGTGTTCGCGATCCCAGGTCGCAGCATGCGGCGCTAACTCTTGCTCAGCGAACTGGCGGGCGACCTCAACAAAGGCCTGTTGATCTTCAGTCAGATTGAAATTCATCGTTACTGTCCTGTACTACCAGATTAATTACAGTAAAAGTGCACAGTAAAAGGCAAAACGGGCGACGCTAAAGCTGCAAATTTTTTTTAGTTTGTCTTTACTTTAGACGCCGCCACGCCTGCTCCTGTCACCGGTTAACGCAGGTTAATTGACATATTCGGGCCACTGACCTGAATATCGTCATCGAACCAACGCGCTGTAATGGTTTTGGTTTCGGTGTAGAACCGCACCGCTTGCTTACCGTAGGCATGCTGATCACCGTAGAAAGAGCCTTTCCAACCGGTGAACGAGAAGAACGGCAGCGGCACCGGGATCGGCACATTGATACCGACCTGACCCACTTCAATATTATGCTGATACTTACGGGCAGCAGCACCACTGGCGGTGAAGATCGAGGTACCGTTACCGTACGGGCTACTATTTACCAGCTCAATAGCCTGATCCAGGTTAGCTACTGTCATAGTGGTTAATACCGGGCCGAAGATCTCTTGTTTGTAGATTTCCATCTCGGTGGTGACATTACTAAACACCGTTGGGCCAACCCAGTTACCGTTCGGGTAACCGTCAACCTGACAGTCAGAGCCATCCAACAGGCAGGTTGCACCTTCTTTTTTACCCTGGGCAATTAACGACAGAATACGGGCTTTTGCTTGCGGGCTGATTTGCGGGCCATAGGCTGCTTTGTCATTGCTGTAATGACCTGGACCAACCTTACCAATGGCTGCAGCTACTTCCGGGATCCACTCAGCTGCACTACCCACAAACACCGCCACAGAGATTGCCATACAACGCTGACCGGCCGCGCCGACAGAGGCTCCCACCAGCGCATTAATCACCTGCTGCTTATTCGCATCCGGCATAATCACCATATGGTTTTTCGCACCGGCAAAGGCTTGTACGCGCTTTAAATTGTCAGTGCCGGTTTTGTAAATATACTGGCCGACATTAACCGAACCGACAAATGAAATCGCTTTAATATCAGGGTGATGCAAAATGGTATCGACCTGCTCTTTGGCACCGTGCACAACTTGTAATACGCCCTTGGGTGCACCGGCTTTGACAAACAGCTCCGCCAGCTTGTTTACTGTCATCGGATCCTGTTCAGACGGTTTTAAAATAAAGGTATTACCGCAGGCAATCGCCATCGGGAACATCCACAATGGGATCATCGCCGGGAAGTTAAACGGCGTTATACCGGCACAGACACCTAATGGCTGAATATAGCTGTAGGTATCAATGCTGCGGGCGACGTTCTCCACCGTTTCACCCATCATCAGCGACGGAATATTCGCTGCCTGCTCCACCACTTCAATACCGCGCCAGACATCGCCCTTGGCATCTTCAACGGTTTTACCCAGCTCTTCACAGATAATGGCAGCGATTTCGCCCTGGTGATCTTTTAACAACTGGGCGTAGCGCATCATTAAACGGGCGCGCTCAGACACTGGCACTTCTTTCCAGGTTTTAAAGGCGGCTTTGGCAGAGTCAATCGCCTGCTGCATCTCGGTGGCAGTGGCACAAGGTACCTGTGCAATCACTTCCTGGGTGGCCGGATTGGTTACCGGGATCAATTTGTCACTGTTCGAGTGCACAAATTCACCATCAATAAAAAGCTTAACCTGTTGTGTCATTTTAGTATCTCTTTGATTTTTAACTGCTATTAGTAAACGGGCGGCCGGCGCTTTATTGTTTGTGTTGTTGGCCGGTTCCTACCCTGTTAAGCGTGCCTGGCTGATCTTTTGACCTATTATTATTCAGGCAATTTGCGGCGCTTCTCCCCAACCGCTTTTTGTTATAGTGGTACAGCTAATTTGACTTACAGCGCTTCCACAGCCAGGGCAACGGCCTCACCACCACCAATACACAGTGAAGCAACACCGGTTTTTAAACCGCGCTGTTTCAGGGCGTGGATTAAGGTCACTAATACCCGGGCACCAGAGGCACCAATCGGATGGCCAAGGGCACAGGCGCCACCATTGACATTAACCTTGCTGTGCTCTAAGCCCAGCTCATTAATCGCCAGCATGGTCACCATGGCAAAGGCTTCATTAATTTCCCACAGATCAACCTGCTGTTTTTGCCAGCCGGCTTTGGCCAATACTTTTTGCATGGCACCGACCGGTGCTACCGTAAACAGCGCCGGCTCCATCGAGTGCGTAGCATGAGCAACGACCCGCGCCAGTGGCTTCAAGCCTTGCGCTTTGGCATCGGCTTCACGCATCAACACCAGCGCCGCTGCACCATCTGAAATCGAGCTGGAGTTGGCGGCAGTGATGGTACCGTCTTTGGCAAAAGCCGGTTTTAACGAAGGGATCTTTTCTGGTTTGGCATTACCCGGCTGTTCGTCGACACTAAAGCTAACTTCACCTTTGCGGGTTTGGAACACCACCGGGGTAATTTCAGCGGCGAAAGCACCGCTGCTAATCGCGTGCTGCGCACGGCGTAATGATTCCACCGCATAGGCATCCATCTGCTCACGGCTAATGCCTTTCTCGTTCGCCGTGTCCTGGGCAAAACAGCCCATGGCTTTGCCGTCATAGGCATTTTCCAGCCCATCCAGCATCATATGATCTTTAATCTGGCCGTGGCCCATGCGGTAGCCGCTGCGTGCTTTATCCAGTAAATACGGGGCATTGCTCATTGACTCCATACCACCGGCAACCACAACATCAGCACTGCCGGCATTGAGTAAGTCAGCAGCCAACATCACCGCTTTTAAGCCGGAGCCGCATACCTTATTAATAGTAGTGGCGCCGGCACTCAGTGGCAGCCCGGCTTTTAAGGTTGCCTGACGGGCTGGCGCCTGGCCTAAACCGGCTGGCAGCACGTTACCCATAATGACTTCGCTAACTTGCTCAGCCGCGATGCCGGCATCTGCTAAAGCACCTTTAATTGCCGTGGCACCTAATACGGTTGCATCCACCTCGGCCAGACCGCCCATAAAGCCACCCATGGCGGTGCGCTTAGCGGCAACAATCACAATACTATTCTGCTGAGTCATGCGGTTCTCTCCCGTTACGGCATTTTTTCTGGCACAGAGCCTACACCAAATTTACGTTTACGCCAACGTCAACATCATAACACTATGGTTGTAGCCGGAAAACGCAGCGGCGATTTTCGTCCCGAAAAGTGCCGGCTATTTGGCATCTTATCTTTACATTTTTACCGTTTCGCCCGTCTGCAGGCCTTAATTCGCGCGCCCACAGCTTTACCTTTACGTAAACTTCACTTATAGTTGCCTGCACTTTTCGGGAAGGCCTGCAATGAAAGAAAAAGACGAAAAAACCTACAGTATCAGTGAACTGGCAAAAGAGTTTGATATCACCACCCGCAGTATCCGCTTTTATGAGGACCAGGGGCTGTTATCGCCAACCCGCGCCGGCCAAACCCGCATTTACAGCAAACGCGATCGGGTGCGGCTGAAACTGATCCTGCGCGGTAAACGTCTGGGCTTTAGTCTGTCCGAAACCGGCCAGTTATTTGAGCTGTACGATGCCGATAAGAGCAGCGTGACCCAGCTCAATACCATGCTGAAGTTAATTGAACATAAAAAGTCCGAGCTGCAGCAGCAGCTGGACGATATCAAGGTGGTGCTGATGGAGCTGGTGACGGTAGAAAAACGTTGCCGCGAAACACTGGCCGAAGCCAAACAGCAAAAGAACGCAAACGGGGAATAAGATGATTAGTACATATAAAGGCCTGAATTTCGACCTGGGCGAAACTGTAGATATGATCCGCGAGCAGGTAAACAGCTTTGCCCGCGAAGAAATTGCCCCGCGTGCGGCACAAATTGACCATGACAATGCGTTCCCCAATGACTTATGGCGTAAATTCGGCGATTTAGGCTTATTGGGCATTACCGTCGATGAGCAATACGGCGGTTCAGGCCTGGGCTATTTAGAGCACGTGATTGCGATGGAAGAAATCAGCCGCGCCTCAGCCTCAGTAGCACTGTCCTACGGCGCGCACTCCAACCTGTGCGTAAACCAGATCTTCCGTAACGGCACTGAAGCACAAAAACAAAAATACCTGCCGAAACTCTGCTCTGGTGAGCATATTGGTGCCTTAGCGATGAGTGAGCCGAATGCCGGCTCTGATGTTGTCAGCATGAAACTGCGCGCCGAGAAAAAAGGCGATAAATATATTCTGAATGGCAACAAGATGTGGATCACCAATGGTCCGGATGCCCATACCTATGTTATTTACGCCAAAACTGACGTTAACGCCGGTAGCAAAGGCATCACCGCCTTTATCGTTGAACGGGGCTTTAAAGGTTTCTCGCAGGCGCAAAAGCTCGACAAACTGGGGATGCGTGGTTCCAACACCTGTGAGCTGGTATTTGAAGATTGCGAAGTCCCGGAAGAAAACGTACTGGGTCAGGTTGGCCGCGGCGTGCAGGTACTGATGAGCGGTCTGGACTACGAGCGCGTGGTACTGTCAGCAGGCCCACTGGGCATTATGCAAGCCTGTATGGATGTGGTCGTGCCGTATATCCATGATCGGAAACAGTTTGGCCAGGCGATTGGTGAATTCCAGCTGGTACAGGGCAAGGTTGCCGATATGTACACCAAAATGAATGCCGCCCGCTCTTACGTTTATATGGTTGCTAAAGCCTGTGACCGTGGCGAAACCACCCGTAAAGATGCCGCTGGTGTAATTCTGTATGCGGCTGAATTGGCAACGCAGATGGCGCTGGATGCCATCCAGTTATTAGGCGGTAATGGCTATATTAATGAATATCCGACAGGCCGCTTGCTACGGGATGCCAAGTTATACGAGATCGGTGCCGGCACCTCGGAAATACGCCGCATGCTGATCGGCCGTGAGCTGTTTACTGAGTCGAACTAAGATGGCAAAAATCACCAGTAAAATTAATCCGCGCAGCGACGAGTTTCAGAAAAACGCCGCAGCGATGCAGGCGGTGGTCGATGATCTGCAAAGCAAAGTCCGGCAAATTAAACTGGGCGGTGGCGAGAGCCTGATCGCCCGCCATGTGGCGCGCGGCAAACTCTTTGCCCGCGACCGCGTGCAAAAGCTGCTGGATCCGGGCTCACCTTTCCTGGAAATCGGCCAGTTTGCCGGCTGGGAATGCTACGACGACTATGTCCCTGCCGCCGGTGTCGTCGCTGGTATCGGCCGTGTCAGCGGCGTCGAATGCATGATTGTCGCCAATGACGCCACCGTCAAAGGCGGTACCTATTATCCGCTGACGGTAAAAAAACATCTGCGGGCCCAGGAAATTGCTGAGCGTTGTCACCTGCCCTGTATTTATCTGGTTGACTCCGGCGGTGCCAACCTGCCACGGCAGGATGAAGTCTTCCCGGACAAGCTGCACTTTGGCCGCATCTTCTTTAATCAGGCGAATATGTCTGCCAAAGGCATCCCGCAAATTGCAGTGGTAATGGGCCTTTGTACCGCCGGCGGCGCCTACGTGCCGGCAATGGCTGATGAAAGCATTATCGTTAAAGAACAAGGCACCATCTTTCTGGCCGGTCCACCGCTGGTTAAAGCAGCGACGGGCGAAGAGGTCTCCGCCGAAGAGCTGGGCGGTGCCGATGTGCACTGTAAAATTTCCGGCGTCGCCGATCATTACGCACTAAACGACGAACACGCGCTGCAACTGGCACGCAATGCGGTATCACGCTTAAACCGCCCTGCGCCAGCGCAGCTGGACGTGAAACCGGTAGCAGAACCGCTGTACGATGCCAAAGAGCTGTACGGCATTGTCGGTACCGACTTGCGTAAGCCGTTTGATGTGAAAGAAGTGATAGCGCGGATTGTCGATGGCTCAGAATTTGATGAGTTTAAGCAATACTATGGCGCGACCCTGGTCTGTGGCTTTGCGCGCATCTTCGGCTATCCGGTAGGCATTGTCGCCAATAATGGGATTTTATTCTCAGAATCAGCGCAAAAAGGCGCGCACTTTATCGAGCTCTGTGCCCAGCGCAAGATCCCGCTGTTGTTCCTGCAAAATATCACCGGCTTTATGGTCGGCAAAAAGTATGAAGCCGAGGGTATTGCCAAGCACGGCGCCAAGATGGTGATGGCAGTAAGCTGTGCCAAAGTACCGAAATTTACCGTACTGATTGGCGGCAGCTACGGCGCCGGTAACTACGGCATGTGCGGCCGCGCTTATGATCCAACCATGATGTGGATGTGGCCCAACGCGCGCATTTCAGTAATGGGCGGCGAGCAAGCTGCCGGTGTCATGGCGCAGGTAACGAAAGACGGTTTGGCACGTAAGGGTGAAACCTTATCAACGGAAGCCGAAGCTGCGCTGAAAAAGCCGATTATTGAGCAGTATGAGCAGCAGGGGCATCCTTATTATGCCAGTGCGCGGCTGTGGGATGATGGCATTATCGATCCGGCGCAAACCCGCATGACGGTAGGACTGGCGCTTGCTGCAGCGTTAAATGCACCGATTGAAGAGAGCCGCTTTGGCGTGTTCAGGATGTAAATAAAACACCTTGTGAGTGTTTGAAAATAGCAGAGTTTAGATCGGTGCAACGCCCTTAACTGGGTAGTAATTTTCTCCACCGGCTTCAAGGATCACGTCCCTGTGCCCTTTCAGCCTCCGCAGCATCCATGCTGCTGTTACGAAAATTCTACCGCAGCCAAGGGCTTAACGAATATCAGTGAGTCATGACGACTCGCAAAAAGTAAACGAGGCGGTAAACGCAGAGTACACTTTGCTCGGGGACCTGTTTGGCATGGATGCCAAACAAGAGCGTACAGGGAGGTATTTACAGCGTGCCCCGACAAAGTTGTACGGCGTGTTTAGCCGCCGGATGCACCGGATTTTGACTTACAGATTTTAGATCGGTGCAACGCCCTTAACTGGGTAGTAATTTTCTCCACCGGCTTCAAGGATCACATCCCTGTGCCCTTTCAGCCTCCGCAGCATCCATGCTGCTGTTACGAAAATTCTACCGCAGCCAAGGGCTTAACTAACAAGCGATTGCGAACGAGATGATGAGCATTCCGTGCACTTTGCAAGGGACTGTATTTTTCAGGGATGAAAAATGCAAGCGTACAGGGACGTATTCACAGCGTGTCCCGGCAAAGTTGTACGGTGTGCTCGTCATCGGATGCACTGAACCGGGGGCCGCAGATTCCAGTTCAGAACACAGCAAGAATAACGGAGCGACATCATTATGAGCCAACATTATACCGAAATCAGCATTGACTCCCGCGGTGTCGCTAACCTGATCCTAAATCGCCCGGAAGTCCACAACGCCTTCGACGACCAGATGATCGCAGAATTGATCAGGGTACTGGACCAGTTGGCTGCCGACGATAAGGTCAAAGTATTAACGCTAAGCGCCCGCGGTAAAAACTTCTCGGCCGGTGCTGATCTCAACTGGATGCGCTCAATGGCGCAAAAAAACTACCAGCAAAATCTGGACGATGCCAACGAACTGGCCGCACTGATGCATAAGCTGGATAAATTTCCTAAACCTACCATCGCGCTGGTACAGGGCGCCGCCTTTGGTGGCGCTGTGGGTTTAGTCGCATGCTGTGATATGGCATTGGCCGAACAAGGCGCCAGTTTTTGCCTGAGCGAAGTAAAAATCGGCCTGATCCCGGCGGTAATCAGCCCCTATGTCATGCGGGCGCTGGGTGAGCGCCAGTGCCGGCGTTACTTTTTAACTGCCGAGCGCTTTAGTTCAGACAGCGCCTTAACTCTGGGCTTATTGCATCAGGTTGTCGCTGCCGGTGAACTGGAATCTCAATCTGAAACGCTGATCAACAGCCTGCTGCAAAATAGTCCTGCAGCAGTGACTAGTGCCAAACAGCTGATCCAGCATATCTACCAGCGCCCGATTAATGCCGAACTGATTGGTGATACCACCGCAGCTATTGCCTCAATTCGGGTTTCGGCAGAAGGCCAGGAAGGCTTAACGGCCTTTTTAGAAAAGCGCAAGCCAGGCTGGTTGACGAATTAACAGCAAAAACGTAAAGCACAGCATTATCACGAATAACGCCAGCCGGAGATGATACCGGCCAACTCAGCAGGATAAGGAAGTATGTTCCGTAAAATACTGATAGCAAACCGCGGCGAAATCGCTTGCCGGGTGATCGACACCGCACACAAGCTGGGTATTCGCTGTGTGGCAGTTTACTCAGAAGCCGATGCCAACGCCCGCCATGTGCGTCTGGCCGACGAAGCCTTTTTACTTGGCCCTGCCGCCAGTAAAGATTCTTACCTGCGGGCAGACAAAATCCTCGCTATTGCCAAACAAAGTGGCGCCGAGGCGATTCACCCGGGCTACGGTTTTTTATCTGAGAACGAAGACTTTGCCCGCGCCTGCGCTGAAGCAGGTGTAGTCTTTATTGGCCCACCGGTACCAGCTATCGAAGCCATGGGTTCAAAAAGCGCGGCCAAGAAAATTATGCAGCACGCCGGCGTGCCGCTAGTGCCGGGCTATCATGGCGATGATCAAAGTGATGCCACCCTGGCTGCGGAGTCTGCCAAAATTGGCTATCCGCAATTGTTAAAAGCTGCCTATGGTGGCGGTGGTAAAGGTATGCGCGTGGTTTGGAACGCCGATGAATTTGCACCGGCACTGGCCAGCGCCCGCCGCGAAGCCAAAGCCAGTTTTGGCAACGATAAGATGTTGCTGGAGCGCTACCTGACCAAACCACGCCATGTCGAAATCCAGGTCTTTGCCGACAACCACGGCAATGCGGTCTATCTGGCCGAGCGTGACTGCTCGATTCAGCGTCGGCATCAAAAAGTGATTGAAGAAGCACCGGCACCGAATTTTACCCCGGCACAGCGTCAGGCGATGGGTGAAGCGGCAGTAAAGGCAGCTCAGGCGATTGATTATCGTGGTGCAGGTACCGTCGAATTCCTGTTTGACGAAGACGGCTCCTTCTATTTTATGGAAATGAATACCCGGTTGCAGGTTGAGCACCCGGTCACCGAGATGATTACCGGTCAGGATTTAGTGCAATGGCAATTGCTGGTCGCTGCCGGGGAGAAACTGCCACTATCGCAACAGCAAATTCAGCTGGATGGCCATGCTATTGAAGTGCGGGTCTATGCCGAAGATCCGGATAACGACTTCCTGCCTGCTACCGGTAAGCTCACCTACCTGCGCCAGCCAGAGCAAAGCCGGCATGTACGGGTGGACACCGGTGTGGTCGAGCACGACGAAGTCACGCCCTACTACGATCCGATGATCGCCAAGCTGATTGTCTGGGATGAAAGCCGCGACCGCGCCATCAGCCGTATGCTGCGGGCGCTGGATGATTACCGCATTGCTGGTGTTACTACCAACCTTGGCTTTTTAACCAGCTTGGTCGAGCATCCGGCCTTTAAAGCAGCGGAGCTGGATACCAATTTTATCAATAAGCATCAGGCCAGTCTGTTTGCGCCGGCGCATAACCAGCAAAGCCAGGCATTATTGCTGGCCGCACTTTATATTGTCAGTAAGCAACAAGCTCCAAGCTGTCAAACGGCCAGCAGCCCCTGGCAATTCAGCCATGGTTGGCGGCTAAACGAAACCCCAAGCTTAAACCTGGAGTTAAAGCTGGGTGATGACAAGCAGCTGATTAACGTAGCGGCGCAGCAACAGCACTATAGCCTGACGTTAAACGGCCAGACGCTGGATTGTCAGGCCAGTTTAAATGGCGATGAGCTCAGCGCCATCCTCGCCGGGCACCGGATGAAAGTGCGGGTTAGCCAGTATCAGGACACCATCAGTGTCTTTATCAAACATCAGCGCTACGACATCGTCTATCAGACCGAAGTCGCTACGGTTACTGATGCCGCCGATAACGCCGGCAGCCTGACCGCGCCGATGAACGGCACTATCGTTGCCGTGCTGTGTCAGCCAGAGCAGCAGGTGCAAGCCGGTGAAACACTAGTGATTATGGAAGCGATGAAGATGGAATATGCGATTAAGGCCCCTAAAGCCGGTACCGTCAATGCCGTATTCTATGCTGCCGGCGATCTGGTAAAAGATGGCGCCCAACTGGTGGACTTTAGCCCGGAGGAAGCATGAGTTTTCCAAAACAGGTCCGGCTGGTCGAAGTCGGGCCGCGTGACGGCCTGCAAAACGAAAGCAGCGTTAGCCGCGGCGCAAAAATTCAACTGATTGATCTGCTCAGCGCGGCCGGCCATCAGTATATCGAAGCCGGCGCCTTTGTCTCACCCAAGTGGGTGCCGCAAATGGCCGATTCAGCTGAGGTCTTTGCCGGGATAAAGCGCCATCACGGTGTGACTTACGCCGCGCTCACGCCAAATCTGCAAGGCTATGAAGCTGCCAAAGCCGCTGGCGCCACAGAGGTGGCGATCTTTGGTGCGGCTTCGGAAGCCTTTAGCCAAAAGAATATCAACTGCTCGGTGGCTGAAAGCCTGCAGCGCTTTGCGCCGGTACTCGAAGCGGCGAAAACTGATGGTATCAAAGTGCGCGGTTATGTCTCTTGCGTGGTCGGCTGCCCTTATCAGGGTGAGGTTGCACCAGCTGACGTGGCTTTCGTCGCCAAAGCCCTGCTGGACATGGGCTGCTACGAAATTTCACTGGGTGATACCATAGGTGTCGGCACCCCGGCTAAAGTCAATGCTATGCTGGATGCGGTGCTGGCAGTAGTACCAAAAGAACAACTGGCGGTGCATTTTCACGATACCTATGGCCAGGCACTGACTAATATTTATGTGGCGCTCAGTCGCGGTATCGCCGTCATTGACAGCGCAGTCGCCGGTTTAGGCGGCTGTCCTTATGCTGACGGCGCTTCGGGCAATGTCGCTACCGAAGATGTGGTGTATTTACTCAATGGTCTTGGCATTGCACATGGCGTAGATTTAACCCTGCTGGCGCAGGCCGGCTGGTTTATCACCCGCGAGCTGGGGAAGCAGCCTAGTTCTAAAGTAGGATTGGCGTTACAAGCCAAGTGCAGTCAAACTAGTTGATAACGCGCCCATGCGGCTGTTAAGAAGATTCTAACGCAGTCATGGAATTAACGAAAATCAGTGATGTCATGACAGAAAAGGTCTTAGAGCAAAACAGAGACAAGACGAGGCAGTAAGCATTCCGTACACTTTGTAAGGGACTGTATTTTTCAGGGATGAAAAATGCAAGCGTACAGGGAGGTATTCACAGCGTGTCCCGGCAAAGTTGTACGGTGTGCTTACTGCCGGATGCAACGGACTCGCCATTTGTTTAGCGATAAGTAACCGCAGATTTGAGATTGGTGCAACGCCCTTAGCAGGGTAGTAATTTTCTCCACCGGCTTCAAGGATCACATCCCTGTGCCCTTTCAGCCTCCGCAGCATCCATGCTGCTGTTACGAAAATTCTAACGCAGCCAAGGGCTTAACGAATATCGGTGAGTCATGACGACTCGCAAAAAGTGAACGAGGTGGCAAGCGCGCAGTACACTTTTCTGGGGACGTCTTTGGCATGGATGCCAAAGAGACAAATTCGTCGGGAACGAATTTGAACAGCGCTTGCGCTGGCCCGCAGGGTAAACTTCAGGATGAAGTTTATAACCCCCCAGGGATGTATTTACGGCGTGCCCCAGGAAAGTTGTACGGAGTGCTTGACCGCCGGATGCCCGGTAGTCGAGCCTGCAAGACGATAAGTAACTGCAGAGTAAAAAAACAGAGGACAACAAATGGCAGGGTTTAATAAAGTCGTACATAGCTACGAAGACGCCATGGCCGGCCTGACAGACGGCATGACCGTTATTGCCGGTGGCTTTGGTTTATGTGGTATTCCGGAAGGCCTGATTGCCCAGATAAAAAAAATGGGCACCAAAGATCTGACAGTGGTTTCAAACAACTGCGGCGTCGACGGCTTTGGCTTAGGCATTCTGCTGGAAGATCGGCAAATTAAAAAAATGATTGCCTCCTACGTTGGCGAAAACGCCCTGTTTGAAAAACAACTGCTTAGCGGCGAGCTGGAAGTGGAATTAACCCCACAAGGCACGCTGGCAGAAAAGATGCGCGCCGGCGGCGCCGGAATACCCGCATTCTTTACAGCCACCGGCTACGGCACACCAGTGGCTGAAGGCAAAGAAACCCGCGAAATCAATGGCCGGCACTATGTTCTGGAAGAATCCATTACCGGTGATTTTGCCATAGTACGCGCCTGGAAAGCAGACCGTTACGGCAACCTGGTATTCCGTCATACCTCGATGAACTTTAACCCGATGGCGGCGACTGCCGGTAAAATTACCGTGGCCGAAGTCGAAGAAATTGTTGAGCCGGGTGAATTAGAACCCTCACAAATTCATACGCCGGGTATCTATGTGCAGCGCGTGATCAAAGGCAACTTTGAGAAACGCATCGAACGCCGTATGGTTCGTCAGGGTTAAGGAGACAACAATGGCTTTATCACGTGAACAAGTCGCCATGCGGGTGGCGCAGGAATTAAAAGACGGTTACTACGTTAACCTCGGCATCGGCATCCCGACCCTGGTCGCAAACTATGTACCAGCCGGTATTGAAGTAATGCTGCAATCGGAAAACGGTTTACTCGGTATGGGCCCCTACCCAACCGAAGCCGAAATTGATGCCGATATGATTAACGCCGGTAAAGAAACCGTCACTGCGATTAAAGGCGCGGCGATTTTCAGCTCAGCCGAAAGCTTTGCCATGATCCGCGGCGGTCATGTTGATCTGACGGTACTGGGGGCTTTTGAAGTAGACCAAAACGGCAATATCGCCAGTTGGATGATTCCGGGTAAACTGGTTAAGGGCATGGGTGGTGCCATGGACTTAGTAGCCGGCGCCCAGAATATTATTGTGACGATGACCCACGCCGACAAATACGGCAGCAGCAAACTGCTGGAAAACTGCAGCTTGCCACTGACCGGCGTGGGCTGTGTTAAGAAGATCGTGACCGATCTGGCGGTGCTGGAAGTCAAAGACGGCGCCTTCCACCTACTGGAACGCGCACCGGGCATTTCGGTTGAGGAAATTCAGCAGAAAACCGCCGGTAAACTGGTGATTAACGGCGATATTCCGGAAATGCAGTTTAACTAAGCCGTAATGCCTATCAGACAAGGCGCCGCTATGGCGCCTTTTTGTTGTATCCGCAGAAATTCACGACAGATTACCCGCCGTTTTATTGTATAAATGCAGCCTTTTCGTCACTATAGCGACAAACTGAATTAACAGGAGTCTTGTCTATGTTTCGTTTAAGCGCTATCGCCGCCATCCTTGCCGCCAGCTGCAGTTTTTCGGCTATTGCTGACCAATTTCAGGTAAAAGCCAGCAGCAGTATTGCTGCCACTGCTGATACCCTGGTGTTGCTGGTTAGCCCGGATCAACTCAATGCTAATCCGCAACTGGAAGCGATCAGCAAACAAGAGAATTTTAGCGCCGCGCATGGCAAAACGCTGAACTGGCTGGCACCGGCTTCGCCCTATTCTCAGTATCAGCGCGTATTGCTACTGGGTACCGGCGACAGTGCTAAGTTGACTCCTTATCAGGCCAGCCTGCTCGGTGCCGCCGCAGCTCGTAGCCTGAAAGGCAGCGCTGCCAATACCATCCAGCTTGATGCCTCATTAATTAAGGCGCCGATTGGCCAGGCAGAATTACTGGCTCAAATCAGTCATGGTATTGATTTAGCAAGCTACACCTTCACTCGTTACCATACCAATAAGCAAACTCCAAAAGTTCGCCAACTGCATATGCTGAGTGCGGAGCAAGCGGCTACTGAACAACGTCTAGTCCAATTAACGGCACTAAGTGAAGGCGTAGCTCTGGCCCGCGATCTGACCAATGAACCGGCCAATGGGATTTATCCTGAGACCTTCGCCAAACAGGCACTGGAACTGCGTAAACTTGGCGCTAAAGTTACAGTACTGGATGAAAAAGCGCTGGAAAAAGCTGGTTTAGGCGCCATCCTGGCCGTAGGCCGCGGCAGTGCCCGTCCACCACGTCTGGTCATCGTGCACTGGGAAGGTAGCAAGCAAGCGCCTGTGGCGTTAATTGGTAAAGGTATCACCTTTGATACTGGTGGTTACAACCTAAAAACCCAGGCCGATTCAATTCTGCGCATGACCAGTGACATGGCGGGTGCTGCCGCTGTACTGGGTACCATGCATACGCTGGCGAAGCAGAAAGCGCCGGTTAATGTGGTTGGATTGATGGCTCTGGCCGAGAATATGATTTCTGATCGCGCTTACCTGCCAGGTGATGTGATTACCGCCGGTAACGGTAAAACTATCGAAATTATCAATACCGATGCCGAAGGTCGTCTGGTGATGGCCGATGCGCTGTTCTACGCCGAGACCAACTTTAAACCGCGCGCCATTGTTGATATTGCGACGCTAACCGGTTCTAAAGTGGGCGCCCTGGGGTCTTACTACGCCGGTATTTTCAGTAAGGATGATAACCTGGTTGCGCAATTAACTCAGGCAGGGGAGAAAACGCAGGAAAAATTATGGCGTTTACCGATGACAGATGAGATGTTACCGGAGTTAAAGAGCCGCATCGCCGATTTACGCAACACCGGCAGCAGCACCGGCGCTTCAACTGCCGCCTTATTCCTGCAGCAGTTTGTTAAAGACACGCCTTTTGCACATCTGGACATCGCGGGTAATGCCCTAAGTAGCAGTAATCGTGGCTTACAAACTGAGGGTGCCACCGGCTATGGTGTGCGCTTGTTAACCGAGTGGGTTTTAACCGCTGAGTAATCTGCAAATTAAACCGGGTAGTCGCTTTGCTGGCTACCCGGTTTATCATTGTTGTCACTACAATCTGAGTTCGATACCTGACATGCAGATTTAAGACCTGCTCAACGCCCTTAGCTGGGTAGCAATTTTCTCCACCGGCTTCAAGGATCACGTCCCTGTGCCCTTTCAGCCTCCGCAGCATCCATGCTGCTGTTACGAAAATTCTACCGCAGCCAAGGGCTTAAATAGAATCTCTTAGACGTCACGAAAAACATCTTAGAACACAGCAGATATAAAACGAGGTGGTAAGCATTCCGTACACTTTGTAAGGGAATGTATTTTTCATGGATGAAAAATGCAAGCGTACAGGGATGTATTCACAGCGTGTCCCGTCAAAGTTGTACGGTGTGCTTGCCACCGGATGCTTATATCACGATTCTGAAGCGTCGAGCCCATTGCTGCGACCTTAGCTGGGTAAACTTCAGGATGAAGTTTATAACCCCCAGTGAGGTATTCGCGGCGAGTCCCAGGAAAGTTGTACGGCGTGTTTAGCCGCCGGATGCACGAATCTTAGATAGTAAATGATCTTTTACCGGCTCAACCGCTTAATTAAACTCGACGTATCCCAGCGTCCGCCGCCCATCTGCTGCACCTCAGCATAAAACTGATCCACCAGCGCCGTCAGCGGTAAAGCACTGCCATTTTTGCGGGCTTCATTTAACGCAATTGATAAATCCTTACGCATCCAATCCACCGCAAAACCGAAATCAAATTTATCATCCAGCATCGTCAGTGAGCGGTTCTGCATCTGCCACGAGGATGCGGCACCTTGCGAAATCACCTCGACCACAGCGGCACCGTCTAATCCGGCATTTTTAGCAAAGTTTAGGGCCTCAGCCAGCCCCTGCACCACACCAGCAATACAGATTTGATTCACCATCTTCGCCAACTGGCCAGAGCCAGCCGGCCCGAGTAACTTAACGCAACGGGCATAGCTCTGCATCGCCGCCTCAGCCAGACTGTAGTCGGCTGCACTGCCACCGACCATCACCGTTAAAATGCCCTTCTCAGCACCTGCTTGGCCACCGGATACCGGCGCATCTAAAAAGCCCAACTGCTGTTTAGCGCAAGCTGCGGCCAGTTCACGCGCCAATTCGGCAGATGCCGTAGTATGATCGACCAGCACTGCGCCGGCGGCCATGGTGGCCAGTACTCCCTGCTCGCCGTAAACTACAGAGCGCACATCATCATCATTACCGACACACATAAATACCAGACTGGCGCCCGCTGCCGCCGCTGCTGGCGTTAGCGCGCACTTGCCGCCATACTGACTGACCCAGGCCTCAGCCTTGGCCGTAGTACGGTTATACACACAAACCTGATAGCCTTTTTGCTGCAGATAACCGGCCATCGGATAGCCCATTACCCCAAGACCAATAAAGGCGACGCTTTTATTGCTAATATTTGACATAAAAATGACTTAAAGCTGTGACATAGTGGAGTGTGAGCTTACAAAGTTATCAGCCTAATTGAAAGTCTAAAGGAATGACCATGACGACACTTTATGATTTTACCGTCCAGGACAATGCCGGTAAGCCGCTTGAGCTAAGCCAGTTTCGCGGTAAAGTGGTTTTAATTGTCAATACCGCCAGTAAGTGCGGTTTTACGCCGCAATATAAAGATCTTGAAGCCTTGCATAAAGAGTATCACCAGCGTGGTCTGGTGATTCTGGCCTTTCCCTGTAACCAGTTTGGCAGCCAGGAACCAGGCTCTAACGCTGAGATTATGCAGTTTTGTGAACTGAATTACGGTGTGACCTTTCCGCTGATGGGAAAAGTCAATGTGAATGGTCCGGAAGCCGCGCCGGTATTTGAGTATTTAAAAGATCATGCCCGCGGTTTACTAAAAAGCCGTGCGATTAAGTGGAACTTTACCAAATTTCTGGTAAACAAAGAGGGGGTGGTGGTAAAACGCTACGCCCCGCGCACTAAACCTGCCAGCATAGCGCAAGCCATCGAAGAATTACTGTAACTTTGATCTGGCGCTAAATATGCAAAATCAGGATCCGGTATTCTCCCGTCATCAAGATGGGAGAGAAGCCATGAAAATCGCTGTGTTCAGTGCGAAAAAATACGATCAGGACGGCTTTAGCCAGTGGGCTGATGCCAGCTTGCAATTTCGATACTTTGACAGCCGTCTGAATGTTGAGACGGTGAAGATGGCCGCGGGCTGTCACGCCGTCTGTGTTTTCGTCAACGATGATCTGTCTGCTCCGGTACTGCAGCTGCTATCCGAAATGGGCATCGAAATGGTCGCCCTGCGCTGCGCCGGCTTTAATAATGTCGATCTGGATACCGCCAAGGCGTTAGGGATCAGAGTAGCCCGGGTGCCGGCCTATTCACCAGAGGCGGTAGCCGAACACACTATCGCAATGATGCTGACCTTAAATCGCAAACTGCATAAGGCGTATAACAGAGTACGGGATGATAACTTTGCCCTGGATGGCTTGCTCGGCTTTAACATGCACGGCAAAACCGTTGGTCTGATTGGTACCGGCCGTATCGGTCTGGCAACAGCACGCATTCTGAAAGGCTTTGGTTGTAAGTTGCTCTGTTACGATATTCAGCCAGACGCTGAGCTAACCGAGCACTACACCACGTTGGAAAATCTGTATCAGCAAAGCGATATTATCAGCTTACATTGCCCGCTTACCCCGCAAACTAAGCATTTGATTAATCAACATAGTCTGGCACAGATGAAAGACGGTGTGATGCTGATTAATACCAGTCGTGGCGGCCTGATTGACACTAAAGCCGTGATCCATAGCCTGAAGAACCGGAAAATCGGCTATCTGGGTTTGGATGTCTATGAACAGGAAGCGGATATCTTTTTTGAGAATCTGTCTGAGCAGATGATTGAAGATGAAGTCTTTAAACGCTTACTCACCTTCCCTAATGTGCTGATCACCGGCCATCAGGCGTTTTTCACCCGCGAAGCGCTGCAACAAATCAGCCAGATCACCAGTGATAATCTGGTGGCTTTTGCCGGGGGGCAAAGTAATGGTAATGAGCTGGTTAATTAAGGCTTATCCTCTTTATCCTTGATGTTACCTCATAAAAAACGGCAGGTTCCCCTGCCGTTTCTTCTGGTATTGCCGCTGGCTTAAGCTTCGTCTTCCAGCTCGTTCACCAGAGTTTCGGCTAATTCGTCCGGCGTTACCACCACGCCAGGACCGTCCGTATCCGGCAGTACAGCGATACTTAATTCGTCACCGTTTAAACCTTCAGTCCATTTTTCCAGCCAGGTATCGATGGCAACAGCCTGAGCGGTACAATTTGACCACTCGCCTTCGATCCACTGTTCTGCCAGCTCAGCATGTGGCCATACCGGAATGCAACGCTCGTCCTCGGCGCTGACCAGCACAAAGCCTTCGTCATCGGTCAGGATCCAGATCTGCTCCAGATCGGCGACGGCCTTAATAAAATACTCATAGCGCTGTTCCGCATCCAGCGCGGTGATCCGGGCCAGTTCTTCAGCAGTCAGTTGATAATCCATAGTGTGTTCTCTTTGCCAGTAAATACTGCTAATGATGACGGATCCGCTGCGCAAAAGCTATCAGAAAAACACGCTGTTACCAGAGCTGATGTCCCAGCCAAATCAACAGCGCATAGCGTAGCCCCTTACCCAGTGCCACCAGCAGCAAAAACAACCGGAACGGTACCCGAAGTACCCCGGCTACCATAGTCAGCGGATCACCCACCACCGGTAACCAGGCAAAGAGTAAACTCCAGCAGCCATAACGCTGAAACTGTGTTGTCGCCCGCGTCAGTGCAGCGGCTGAAATGGGAAACCAACTTTTATGCTGAAAGCGTAGCAACTCCCGACCAAGATACCAGTTAACACAGGATCCCAGGGTATTACCAAGGGTCGCTGCCAACCACAACCAAACAGGCAGATAGCCCTGCGCCAGTAAGGCCAGTAGCAGCACTTCGGAGGAGGCTGGGAATAGCGTCGCGGCGATAAAGCCGGTTAGAAAAAGTGAAAAATAAGCCACAACACAGTTCTGTTTAATCAGGTGCGGCAAAGTCTAGCATTTTCAAGTGACTTTTAGGTAAAGCTGCCGGTTTTTGTTTAGGTTTGTTATAGGTAAAACCATGGCTAAGTCACTGGCAAAAAATAAGCTTTCCGATAGACTTTAGTCTAAAAGCCGCCGTTAGCTATTTACAAAGATCGCGGCATTCTCCAACCTGCCAAAAGTATTAGTGTTTCCGGAGTGCCTATGTCTACCCCGCTGATCCGTAATATCTTATTTCTGGTGATGTTAACGACACTGCTAAGCTTACTGTTGTGGCTGACCAAGCCAATAGTGGCTGTGTTTATAACAGTGCTGTTAAGTGCTGCTTATTTATTTTTGCTACCAGCACAAAAAATGGCAGCGTCAGATCCCAATCAGACTCAGGTTCAGACTCAACCAACCTCAGATCGGATGGTCCGCAATATCACCGAAGCAACCTCGAAGATGGCGATTGGCGCAGCAGAAGTCTCGTTTTATATTGATGCCTTGATCAAAGATATTAAACATAGTAGCGATGATAGCCAACAACTGGCTAATGCCAGCCAGAATGTGGCAGCCGGCAGCAGTGATTTAAACCATAACCTGCAAACCATTAATCAAACGATAAATCAAACCGCCAGCGCTTCAGAGCAGGCAGATAAAAACCTGCAAAATGGTGTGGTGCGGATTGAAGCATTGGCGCAAGCGGTCGCCAATGCGGCAGCCGAATTACAAAGCCTGCGTAGCAGCGCCGATAAAATTCAGCATATCACCGAAGTGATTAATAACGTTGCCGCGCAAACCAATTTATTGGCGCTGAATGCCGCCATTGAAGCGGCTCGCGCCGGTGAACAGGGACGCGGCTTTGCCGTAGTAGCCGACGAAGTGCGGGCGCTGGCAGGTAAAACAGCCGGCGCAACCAAGGATATTGCGAATATGCTGCAGGAGATCCGCAACCAAAGTAGCCATACTGCCGAGTTAATGCAGCAATTAGAACATTCCAGCCATCAAGCACAAGACGAATTACAACAGGTGGCAATAGGCGTCAATCATATTAGCCAGGAAGTCAAGCAAGCATCAGGTGCTCTGCGGGAAATTGAACAATTAAGTGACTCCCTGCAAAGTAATAGCAGTCAAATCAGTGGTGCTATCGACAATATCAGTAGCGCGCTGGTACAAATAGAGCAAAAAGGTACCCGGATTGCCGGTCAGGCGGTAGAGGTATCGATTGAAACTGAAACCATCTACCGGGAACTGAGTACTCAGGCCAGTAACAGTTTTTACCAACCGATCTTTGAAGAAGCCAAACAAGCAGCGTCGGCGGTTGCTGCGACGCTTAGCCAGCTGATTAAAGAAGGTAAAGTCTCAGATGCAGAGTTATTTGCCGAGAAATATCAACCTATCGCCAATACTAACCCACAAAAATTCAGTACTGCCTATGACAAGCTGACTGATCAATTATTCCCCGCTATTCAGGAACCGATTTTAAGCCGGCATCAGAATGTACTCTATGCCGGTGCTGTCGATCGCAAGGGTTACTTCCCGACCCATAATAAAAAATTCAGTCAGCCGCTGACCGGTAATTATGATAAGGATTTGCTGCAGAATCGCACCAAACGGATATTCAGTGACCGTACCGGTAGCCGCTGTGGCAGCAACACTGAGCCGATGCTACTGCAAACCTATAAAAGAGATACCGGCGAAATTGTGCATGACTTATCGGTACCTATCTATGTTAATGGCAAGCACTGGGGCGGCTTTCGGATTGGCTTTAAACGCTAACTTCAGCGGTTAACCGCCAGCCTTGTTGGCTAGTGAAAATCCCGTGACCCGGCCGGCAGAGCTTCCAGTAAGGGCGTCAAATCGGTCAGACGTCCGGCAATCACGTGCACGACTTCGCCTTCGCGCTCTAAAATACCATTTACCTGCAGGATCTTCGCTGTCAGATAGGGCTGTTGCTGTGCCTGAGCCGTCCCCTGCCATACCACAATATTAATATTACCGCTTTCATCCTCCAGCGTTAAAAAAGTGACGCCGGCGGCAGTACCCGGGCACTGCCGGCAAGTCACTAAGCCGGCGACCTTAACCACTGCCTGTTGTCGCACTGTCGCCAAGTCGCTAGCCAACGTACAACCGGCCAACTTCCCACGCTGGCGCAAATAATGCAGAGGATGATAATCAAGACTAAACCCCAGCGCCTGATAATCTTCCAGCATCGCTTCGCGCTCGCCGGGTGGCTGCAGCAGCGGCGCCGCCGGTTCAGCTACAGCGGCAAATAACGGTAGCTGCGTTTGTTGATCCAACAAATGCCAACGACTGTTATAGCGATCGCCAGTTAAGCTCTGCAAGGCATTGCTACTGGCCAGCGCCGCCAGTTCGCGGGCATTTAACCCGAGTTGCTTTAACTGTGCCGGATGACAAAAGCCCGCCGCTGGCCGCTGCTGTAATAACTGCTCAATCGTCTGCTGGCTTAAGCCCTTAACCTGTTGTAAACCAAGCCGGATAGCCCAGTCCCCCTGATGCAGTACTAATTGGTGAGCGGCAGCGGAGGCATTAATACAGACCGGCAGCACCCTAAGCTGATGACGTCTGGCATCCTGAATAAGCTGCGACGGGCTGTAAAACCCCATGGGATAGCTGTTTAACAGGGCGGTATAAAATGCCGCCGGAAAGTAATGTTTTAACCAGGCAGAAACATAGGCCAGTACTGCAAAACTGGCAGAATGTGACTCCGGAAAACCGTACTCGCCAAAGCCACAAATTTGCTGATAGATCCGTTCGGCAAAGTCTTGCTGATAGCCGCGGCTTAGCATGCCATTGATCAGCTTTTCTTTAAACTGCAACAGCTCACCGGTTTTCTTCCAACTAGCCATGGCGCGTCTGAGTTGATCCGCTTCGCCACCGCTAAAACCAGCGGCCACCATTGCCAGCTGAATCACCTGCTCCTGAAAAATGGGTACGCCCAGGGTACGGGATAACACGCCGGCGACTGCCTCGGAAGGATAGGTTACCGCCTCCTTGCCATGCCGGCGCAATAAATAAGGGTGCACCATATCCCCCTGAATTGGTCCTGGCCGCACTATCGCTATCTGAATCACCAAGTCGTAATAGCAGGCTGGCCTGAGTCTTGGCAGCATGCTCATCTGTGCCCGGGATTCAATCTGAAACACCCCTACTGTATCCGCTTGTTGAATTTGCCGGTACACCTGAGGATCATCACCATAACCATTAATTGCCGCAATACTGAGCGTCAAGCCATAGTGTTGCTGCACCAACTGAAAACAGCGGCGGATTGCCGTTAACATGCCCAAGGCCAGTACATCGACCTTTAACAGCCCAAGTGTTTCCAAATCATCTTTATCCCATTGGATCACAGTGCGCTCAGCCATGGCCGCATTTTCTACCGGTACCAACTCATACAAAGGGCCGGCCGAGATCACAAAGCCCCCGACATGCTGTGATAAGTGCCGCGGAAAGCCGCGGATTTGCTCCACCAGCTGCACCAGCTGCTGCCCCAGACCTTGTTCGGTATTCAGTCCAAGCTGGCGAAGCTGTTGTTGCCAGCTGACCACACCATGGCGGCGGTTCAGGTTTTTAATAAAATGCTCCAGTTGCATTTCATTAATCCCCAGCGCCTTCCCAACATCACGGATCGCGCTTTTCAAGCGGTAGCTGATCACCGTTGCCGCCAGCGCTGCCCGCTCGCGGCCATATTTCTGATACAGATACTGCATCACTTCTTCGCGCCTTTCGTGCTCAAAATCTACGTCTATATCCGGCGGCTCCTGCCGCTCGCGGGATAAAAAGCGTTCAAACAGCACATTAATCTGCCGCGGATCGACAGCGGTAATTTCCAGGCAATAACAGACCACCGAATTAGCGGCAGAGCCGCGGCCCTGATATAAAATGCCGCGCGCTTTTGCAAACTGAACCAAATCATAGATGGTCAGAAAAAAGTACTCATAACGCAGCTCAGCAATCAGCGCCAATTCCTTATCGATCAGCGCCTGGATCGACGCTGCCGGCCCTGCTATACCAAAACGCTGCCGGGCTCCGGCTTGCACCAGTTGCTGCAAATACTGACTGGCACTAAGATCAGACGGCACCAGCTCAGATGGATATTCATAACGCAGCTCATCCAGCGAGAACTGGCACGCAGCCGCCAGCGTCACGCTCTGCGCCAGTGCAGCAGCGGGATAGAGCTTCGCCAGTTTGCTCAGGGGTCTTAAACAGGCCTCAGCATTACTCAGCAACTGGCGGCCTAATTGCTGGACCGGCGTTTTCAGGCGAATGGCAGTCAAGGTTTGCTGTAATGCCAGTCGCTCACGCTGATGCATTAATACCGCACCAACCGCCAGCTGTGGCAGTGCAAAATCGTGGGCCAGCGTCTGGCAATACGCCAGGTAGCGCGCTTCGCGATAACGCAATTGCCGTACTAGCGCCAGGTGCAGGCGGCCACTAAAATGCCGGCTTAATAATTGCCCCCAATACTGGTCAACCTCTGCCTCGCCTTGCGGCAACCAGAGTGCCAGGCAATGCTTGCTGCTGCGTAAATCCCATTCTTCCAGCTGGTAATGGCCTTTTTGAGCGCGCCGTCGGGCATTGGTATAATGCGGCACAGCTCAGCATAGGCATGCCGATCCGGACACAGTAGCACTAAGGACAGGCCAGGCAGCTGAAAATAACTGCCTATGATCAGTTTTAACGGTAATTGCTGCCGCTTGATTTGCCGGTGTGCCCGCACTACCCCGGCGACCGAACATTCATCGGTCAGTGCCAGCGCCTGATAGCCCAAAGCTGCCGCCGTGCTAACTAACTCCTCCGGCGAGGAAGCGCCTTGTAAAAAACTAAAGTTCGAGCGGCAAAATAACTCCGCGTAGGCCACGGCCTCGGATGGCGGCGCTGCCGCTGACGTTTCGCTCATCGGCCCCCCTTAGCTAAACCAGCCTTGCAGATACCATTGCTGCTGCGGTGTGCGGTATACCCACCACCGCTGCCCCTGCTCAGTGCGGGCCAGATAATAATCCCGCTGCAATAAGGTGCCACTTTGCCAGCACAGTTGCTCCAAACGCTCGGCACCACTTAACAGCGTCACCGCCTCGGTTAAAGGCAGGGCTTTGGGCAGTTGTAAAATAGGTCTGAGTTGATAACAAAGCGCCGCATTCAATGCCGGCAGCGCCGCTACTGCTGATACCGATGACTCTGCCCCCGGCCAGTGACTCAGGTTTAGCACCGGTGTCACCACCGCCTGCTCCCCCAGGCGGGCCACCAGCACACTGAGCAGTTGTGCTTTGCTCAGCGGCTGTGAGCGCTGTGCCAGTAAATTACAACTTGCGCGCTGATCGGGTACATAGTCTGTTGCCGCCAATTGCAGCGCATACACCGGCTCTGGCAGCTGCAGCTGCGCCAGGTGCAGGGACACTAATTGCTGCCAGTTTGCGGCGCAGGCTTCACCGGCCCGGGCGCGGATCTGCAGAGGTAAGGGGCTATGCTGGCGAAACTGTAGAGTAAGCTGCAAACGCTGACACAATAAGTTGGCCCGGCGTAAAAACTGCTGCAGTTGCTGTAACAATGGCTGTAACGGCTTTAATAACTGTGGACTTTCAGTAATTTCATAATGCAGCTGTAATTCACAATTAAATTGCAGCCGGGGTCGGTAAAATTGTGGTAATTGCACAGCTCTGCCCGTTAACGCATCCAGATAATGCAGCACATCCTTAGCAAAACGCCGGGCTAACTCCGCTGCCGGCAATGCCAGCAACGGACCTAACTGCCGGATCCCCAACCGGGCTAACTGCTCAATGCTAGCCGCCGGCAGATCGCTGGCAGTTAACGGACAAAGTGCCAGCTTGGCCTGCTCTGCCGCTGGCGTTAAGTACAGCTCGGCCTGCCCGGAGCGGGCCAGTAATTTTGCAGCCAGCGGAGTTTGCCCCGCTGCAGCCAGATATTGATAGGGACAGTCTGCCAGTTGCAGCTGGAGTTGCTGCCAGTAACGGGCAGGATCCGGGTAGAGTTTAAGCATGCTACTCACCCGGATCAGCAAGGCATCCGGCGGCTGCAGCGCTAGATCGGCTGTCACCTGATATAACCGCTCCGCCAGTTGCTGCAGCAGCTGCTTTACCCGTGCCGGCTCAGGACTAAACAGCTGTAACTCACGGCACAGTAACACGGCCGTTGCCACACTTTGCCCGACCTTGACCCCGGCTGCCGCTGCCAGTGCATTAACCCCCAGCAATTGATGTCGTTTCGGACATGCCAGCGCCATCGGCTGTGCCGGATATTGCACTGCCAGTTGATCAAGTTGCAGGCTGGGGAAATATAGATAAAGCCAGCGCATGACAAAGCCCTCAGGCGGTCTCAGCCAGAGCTGTCTGGGTGCGGCTCAGTACCGGATAAAGCTCAGGCCATTCATCTTGCCAGTTAAGATAAAATTGTTGCCCGGCCCAGCCGGCACGGCGCTTTAACACTTTAAGCTGCAAACCTTGAGGCTGTGGCAGTAGCTGTAGCGCCAGTGCTAAAGGCAGCGTTAATTCCGGCTGTTGCGTGGTCAGTTGCAGCACTAACGCCTGCTGCGCCTGAGCTGCCAGCTGTAAACGGCGTGCTGCCTTGCGCGCCAGCGTCCCCTGCCAGAGCAGGACCAGACGACATAAACCACTTTGTAATAACTGCTCTGCAGCCCAGAGTGCATCCGTTTCACTGACACCGGAAAGCAACAGCAACTGTGACGGGTTAATCCCCTGTGCTGCCAACGGCTCAGCCTGGAGTAACTGCGGCGGATTAATCAGCCCCAGCAGGCCTTGCTGCTGCAGTTGTTTGAATAAGGGTAACAGTAAACGCAACTCGCCAATTGCCGGCTGACTTTGCAATACCAGCAAACCGGACGCCGGCCAGCCACCCAGTTGCCGGTCAAATTCGGCATAACCGGAACTTAGCTGCTGACCGGCAGCAGGTAAGGCTGAACCTTGCCAGAGCCATTGCCGCTGCGTCAGTTGTTCAAGTAAGCTGTGCATAGACCACCAAATACTGTTTATACATACAGTATATTTGCTGGTGTTAAAAATGCAAGCACCCATAGAGTGCTCACAGGCTGCCGGCTGCAGGCAAAGGTGAGTGGTTAGCAGGTTTACAAAAGCGGATCAGGCGGTTTTAGCCCGCTGCTGTAACAGGGTCAGCACTTCGTAATGACTACTATGGGCAAATAAATCAAAAAGTTGCACCCGCAGTAACTGATAGTTATCCAACAGGGTCAAGTCCGCTGCCAGACTATTGGCATTGCAGCTGGAATAAATAATATAAGCGGGGGCCAGCTGTTTAATCGCCGTCACCAGCTCGACGCCTAAGCCGCGGCGGGGTGGATTCACGACCAGGAGATCCGGTGGGCTAACCGCCGCCGTGGCAAAAGCAGCGGAGTCCAGCGCCCTAAAATCGACCTGGGTTAACCCCAGCTCAGCCGCGGCCTGCTTAGCACTGGCAATGGCGGAGGGCGCAATTTCAATCCCGGTCAGCGCCACTTCATTGCTGGCCAAATGTAAACCAAAACCGCCCACGCCACAGAACAGATCCCAGAGGTGCCGGATCGGCACGCCTTGTTGCGTGAGTTCCGCCGTCCAGGTTGCAGCAGTGGCATAGAGTCGGGCCGCCAATTCAGGATTGATCTGAAAAAAACTCTGCGGGCTTAAATACAGCGGTACCTGATTAAGTTGCTCACGCAGCAAAGCCTGCTCTGTTAACAGGATTTCTTCCGGCCCTTCCAACAGTGCTGCCGGCTTGGGCTGTAAATTAACGCTGACCACCGACAACGCCGGTAAGCTTGCCAATAACCAGGGTAAATGCTTTTGCAACGCCGCCAGACAGTTCTTTGAACGCAGTACCAGACGCAGCATAAAGTGACCACTATGATAACTTTGCTGCAGCAGCACATACTTGAGCTCGCCGCGGCGGGCGGCAATATCGTACGGGGTAAGCTGAGCGCGGCTAATCAATTGCTTAATCACCGTAAAAACGGCTGCAAAGGCCGGCGGATATAAAGGACAATCGGCGAGATCAACTGCCTGCCCCTGTTGATTAATGATCCCAAGTAGCGGCGCTTCACAGCTGCCCTGCACCACCATCTTGGCTTTATAACGACACGCCTGTTGCTGACTTGCCACCGGCGCCAGGATCTCCAGCGGCGCCAAAGGAGAGACTAACTGCAACAGTTGTTGCTGCTTTAATGCCAACTGCTCAGCGTAAGGCATCGCCAGCCATTGGCAGGACTGACAACGGCCAGCAACAAAGTGCGCGCAATGCATCCGCTTAGTCCCGCAATAACAGCGATAACGCGCGCGGATCACCCTGATTAGGCGCCGGTGTCAGGCCCACTACCCTGGCCATCACATGGTAAAAATCGACCATGCTTAATTGCGCTACCGTCGCCTGTTGTTTAAAGGCCGGTCCATAGGCAATCAACATTCCCTGCATATCCGGCTCGGTATTGTCATAACCATGGCTGCCACGTGCTCTGAGGAAAGACGGATCAGCCTTTAAACCGGGTAATAAGCTGCGCCGGACAAAGATCCAGGGCTGCTCCGCCAGCAAAATAATCGGCGCGATGCGGGCATGGTGTTGATGCTGAAAGCGTTCTGGCAACTCATGCTTGCGGTACAGGCGCATCTGCTCTGGGTTATAACGCCCGGCAATTTGCTGATACATCCGCTCTTCCTGGCCATCTTTCGGGAAAATGCTGACGATTTCACGTGAAAAGCGAACATTCTGCGCTAAACTGCCATCAAACAACTCATCAGCAATAATATATTTGCGCTGATCGACCTCTGCCATACCATGGTCGGAGCTGATGATCAGGTTGACCTGCTCCGCCTGACCACGCTCACGTAAGGTTTGCACCAGATAGGTAAGCTCAGCATCTACCTCGGCCAGAGCCCGAGCTACCTGCTCTGAGCGCGGGCCATAGTTATGACCTGCACTATCGACATCACTAAAATACAAGGTGATCACTCTTGGCCGCTCGGCTTCAGGCATCGCCAGCCAGGCCAGTACCTGCTCGGTACGTTCGCGGTTTGGCGTATTATGCTGATAGGGGAACCAGTAACTGGGTCGCTTACCTTTAATTTCGGCTTCCGAGCCCGGGAAAAAATAAGTGGCCGCCTTCACGCCTTGCAATTCCGCCGTGATCCAAATCGGCTCGCCCTGCCACCAGAAACCATCTGCAACCTGATCCGCCATACTCATCGCAAACTGGCGTTGATGCTCAGGATCATACATCGAGTTATCAACAATACCGTGCCGCTCCGGGTGTAAACCGGTGACCAGTGAATAATGATTGGGGAAGGTTTTACTTGGAAAGACCGGCTGTAATTGTTTGACATGCACACCGCCCGCCGCCAGTTCGGCTAACATCGGTGCCTGATGCAAACTCAGGTAGTCATGACGCAGACCGTCAATTGAAATAATCAGCAGACTCTGTTCAGTCTCAGCTACAGTGACGCTGTCCGGCGTTTTACTGCAGGCGAGTAATAAAAAACTGAATAAAAATACAAAAATTCTCATGGACAAAGTATTCCGGCTTAATAGACAAACGACATCAATGACGCAAGTTGAAAACGGCTGAGTGTACGGACTTTTATTGACCAATTCATGACAATTTGCCTTTTATAATCGGCGTTTCAGCGTAACTAACAATATCAGCAGCCGCATTCAGATCGTGCTAACCTGCACGACCTGCTTTTGCCATTGGTTTACCTTTGGGAGCGGTTTTACTCTTTGCCGGTGCCTGGCTAGCCGGTTTAGGCGCAACTTGTCCTGCTTTCGCGTTTCCTTTCGCAGTGGCGTTATTTGACTTGGCCGTGGCTTTCTCGGCCGGGTTTAAGCCGGTATGCCGCGTTAATGCCGGCTTACCACCGCGCTGTGGTCTTTGATGCTGCTCGTCTTTGCTCTCCGGCGGCACCAGACAGTCTTTACCCCGGCCAATCAGGTGCTGCATTTTCAAGCGGATCAGCGCTTCACGAATTATCGGCCAACCTTTGGGATCATGATAACGCAAAATCGCTTTATGTAGCCGGCGCTGCCGCTCGCCCTTGGGCACCGGCACCACTTCGGTATTCGCTTTATTGATATTTTTCAGCGAATTCATTTCGGTATGATAAATGGTGGTGGCATTGGCCATTGGGCTGGGGTAGAAATTCTGCACCTGATCCAACCTAAAATCGCGCGCCTTTAACCACAGCGCCAGGTTAATCATATCCAGATCGGTGGTACCCGGATGCGAGGCAATAAAATACGGGATCAGATACTGCTCTTTACCGGCTTCTTTACTAAAGCGGTCGAACATTTCTTTAAATTTGTCGTAGGCACCCATGCCCGGCTTCATCATTTTCGACAAAGGACCATCTTCGGTATGCTCAGGGGCAATTTTCAGATAGCCCCCGACATGGTGCTGCACTAACTCTTTGACATAATTAGGATCTTCTACCGCCAAATCGTAACGCACCCCCGAGGCGACCAGTACCTTTTTAATACCCGGTAAATTCCGGGCTTCACGGTACAGTTCAACCGTTGGGCTCTGATCGGTATCCATGTGCTCGCAAATCGTCGGATAGACACAGCTGGGGCGACGACAGGTTTGCTCGGCTTTCGGGTTTTTACAGTTTAACCGATACATATTGGCGGTTGGGCCACCCAGATCGGAGATCACCCCGGTAAAACCGGGAACTTTGTCGCGAATATCCTTGATTTCCTGCATAATCGACTCTTTCGAGCGACTTTGGATAATCCGTCCCTCATGCTCGGTAATCGAACAGAACGAGCAGCCGCCAAAACAGCCACGCATAATATTGACCGAGGTTTTAATCATCTCATAGGCCGGAATTTTCGCCTTGCCATACACCGGATGTGGCACCCGCTGATACGGCAAACCAAACACCAGATCCATTTCCGCAGTACTGAGCGGAAACGCCGGCGGATTAACCCAGATATGCCGATCGCCATGGCGCTGCATAATGGCTCGGGCACAGCCGGGGTTGGTTTCCTGATGTAAGATCCGTGACGCATGCGCATACAGCGGCTTATTCACACTGACCTGCTCAAAGGCCGGTAATTTAACGTACGTTTGCTCCCACGGCTTTTGCCGCGGCGCCTGCACCATAATGGGCTTCGCTTCAACCTCAGCGGGCTTGGTTAAATCAATACCGGCTTTGGCAAATTCGGAATAGCTGCTACAGCCAACATCATCGGCGCCATAAGGGTTCGGGATAGGGTCAATTTTACCGACTTTATCAATAGCGGTGGAATCGACGCCGCGCCAACCCGGCAACGGCTCTTTGCGAATAACCGCCGTGCCACGTACATCCTGAATTTCGCTAACAGGTATGCCCGACGCAATACGATGCGCTACTTCAACCAGCGGCCGCTCGGCATTGCCGTAGATTAAAATATCGGCCTTGGCATCAAAAATAACCGAGCGACGCACTTTTTCTGACCAGTAATCATAGTGCGCAATGCGGCGTAAACTGGCCTCAATACCGCCGATAATCACCGGCACTTCTTTGTAGGCTTCTTTACAACGCTGGGTATACACCGTCACCGCCCGATCCGGCCGCTTGCCGTCAATATCGCCCGGCGTGTAAGCATCGTCGTGCCGCAGTTTTTTATCGGCGGTATAACGGTTAATCATCGAGTCCATATTGCCGGCCGAAACACCAAAAAACAGGTTCGGCTTACCCAGGCGCATAAAATCATCTTTGCTGTGCCAATCAGGCTGGCAAATCAGGCCTACGCGGTAGCCCTGGGCTTCCAGCATCCGGCCGACTACCGCCATACCAAAGCTCGGGTGATCAACATAGGCATCGCCCACCACTAAGATCACATCACAGCTGTCCCAACCAAGCTTATCCATCTCGGCGCGTGACATCGGTAAAAAAGGTGCCGGACCAAAGCATTCAGCCCAGTATTTGGGATAGGAAAACAGGTCGCGTTCAGGCGCCATCCGCGCTACCGGAGCAGATTTACGGGATAAGGGAGCAGTAGCAGTGGACATAAAACAAGCACCTGAGTGTTACAAGGGCACGTATTATACAAGTTGCGCTGTAGAAAGGCGAATGCGCTGATTTCTTCGCGCTGCCAGCTGACATTAATCGCCACGCGCCGTACACTGAACTTAACGCATCTAGCGGAGCCTTACATGCCACTTCTTCGCCCCCGCCAGTTACTGGCTCTGTCACTATTGGCCGGCTTTTTAACCATGGCGCTGAAAACCCTGGCCTGGTATCTGACCGACTCAGTCGGCTTTTTATCAGATGCCATGGAATCACTGGTCAATGTTGCGGGTGCCGGTTTTGCATTATGGATGGTGACGATCGCCCGTCGGCCAGCGGATGATGGCCACCCCTTTGGGCATAGTAAAGCCGAGTATTTTTCAGCCGCCTTTGAAGGTGGCATGATATTTCTGGCGGCACTGGCGATTTTGTTTACGGCCGGCGAGCGTTTACTCAACCCACAGCCAATTAATGCTTTGGGTATCGGTACCCTGCTTACTGTGCTGGCCAGCGTGATTAATCTGGCCGTGGCAATGTTATTGCTACGCGGCGGTAAAGACTGGCACTCACCCGCGCTGGAAGGCGATGGCAAACATTTGCTTACTGATGTCTGGACCACCGCAGGTGTCGTGCTGGGTGTTGCTCTGGCCGTGATTTTTGAACAAAACTGGCTGGATCCGCTGGTGGCGATGTTAGTCGCACTGCATATTCTGCGCGAAGGTGGCCGTATCTTACATAAAGCCATTAATGGCTTAATGGATAACGCCCTGCCCGCCGAACGGGTAGCGCAGCTGAGTGAAATGCTGGCGACAATCGGCGGACCGCAAGTGCAGTTTACCAATATCAGAACCCGCGCTGCTGCTGCCCAAGCCTTTGCTCAGGCAGATTTATTGGTACCCGGCCACTGGAGCGTAGAGCGTGCGCATCAACTGGCAGACCAGGCCGAGCAGCAACTCGCAGCACTCGGCATTCAGCTTATCGTCCACATCGAACCCCACCCCTGACTTATCCACCGCACTCCGGTACCGGCTAGACCTCGGACCCTGAGGTATCCCCACGAAAT
>NZ_LZEJ01000012.1:0-89699 GCF_001704375.1 Alishewanella sp. HH-ZS
CAGATTAAGTCGAGACTAATTCAGGTTAAAGCAACGCGGGATTACTCCTCGTCGTCTTCGTCCCACTCTTCGTCTTCATCACCTTCAAAGTAGGTACCCCAGCCGTCATATTCGACCTGATGCTTTTTCGCTAAGGCTTCCAGCTTGATCGCATCAGCAGTAATACTGGCCGCTTCCAGTGATTGCTCACGGATGGCATCAAATACCCAGGCACTGCCGCCGTCTTCAAATTCCACTTCTTCAGCGTCAGTCACTTCATAGCCCAGCTTAAATAATTCAACAGCCAGCTTTTCCAGTTTATTAAAATCCTGGTCATAAAAGTGATGCTCAATGGTGTACATCGCATCCGGGTCGCTGCCATCTTCTAATAAGGCAGCGATAGTTTCTTCAGTAAATTCTTGCCAGTTTTCCATGGGTTATTACTCTGATTGCGGTTGTTGCTGCGAAGTGTAGTCGTTACCCAGCTCAGCATCAAGGGCGCTGATCTGCGCCGCCATCTGGTTGCGCAGATCTTTGGCGAACTGACGGATATTCTGCTCTTTGCTCAATTCTACCGGTGCCTGCATCTGAATAATCACCTTACCATTATTCCAGCGATTAAGCTTAAACTGCTGATGGGTGCTGCTCATACAGACCGGTACCAGCGGGACTTTAGCTTCCAGCGCGATATGAAAGGCGCCCATCTTAAAGGGCAGTAAACCCCGGCCATAGCTGCGGGTGCCTTCCGGGAACATCCACACCGAGATCTTTTGATTCGAAATCCGCTCGGCCGCCGCCAGCATAGTGCTTAGCGCCTTAGTTTTATCATCACGGTCAATCAGGAAATTGCCACTTAGCCAATACAGCTGGCCAAAAAACGGAATATATTTCAGGCTTTTCTTACCAATGGTTACGGTACGCGGCAGCACTGAACCACTTAAGGTAAAGAGATCGAGATTATTCTGATGGTTGGCGACAAACACATAGGGTTCACCGGCATGGATCGCCGGATCGCGGCGGATTTCCACCTCAATACCGAGGATGCGAGACACACTGCCATACCAGAGGCTAAACCAATACACATTATTGGGATGGAACGGGCGCAGCAAACAGATTAGTAAGCCCGCCACAGTACTGACAATAAAAAACAGCGCTAACAGCAGTAAACGAACAACGGCAACCAAAACAGGCCCCTTGCAAGGTCAAAGAATAACAAGGGGCCTAGTATAACTTATTGCTCGGCGTCTCTGGTTTGATCACTGCTGCCGTTGACAATCACCTCATCAATCCGCTGCAAACCGCGAGGCAGTTTATTACCACGCCGGCCACGCTCACCCTGATAATGCACCAGATCGTCCATTTTCAGACTGAGTTTACGCTTACCTGCCACCAGCGTGACACTGCCGGTTGCCGGCACCACCGCCAGCTGGGTAACATATTCTTCGCGGCTGGCGGCACGAGCCGACGGAATCGACATCAGCTTATTGCCCTTACCCTTACTGAGTTTCGGTAACTCTGTTACCGGGAACAACAGCATCCGCCCTTCGTTAGAGATACACAGCAGCAAATCATGCTCCGGATCGCCAACAATCACCGGCGGCAACACCTTAGCACCAACCGGTAAACTCAACAGCGCCTTACCGGCTTTATTGCGACTGAGTAAATCACTGTATTCGGCGACAAAACCATAGCCAGCATCCGAAGCCAGCAGCAGGCTTTGTTTCTCATCCCCGAGCAGCACATGCTCAATACTCTCACCGGCGACAATGGTAAAGCGACCGCTTAACGGCTCGCCCTGACCGCGCGCCGACGGTAACTCATGGGCTTCAGTGGCAAAGCAGCGACCGGAGGAGTCTAAAAATACCGCCTGCTGGTTAGAGCGGCCTTTGGCCAGTGCTTTAAACGCATCACCGGCTTTATAACTTAACGCATTGCCATCCACATCATGGCCTTTGGCACAGCGGACCCAACCTTTTTCCGACAGTACCACTGTCACCGCTTCGCTGGGCAGCAGCTCTTTCTCGGTTAAGGCTTTGGCTTCTTCGCGTTGTACTATCGGGCTGCGGCGCTCATCACCATATTTTTCGGCATCAGCCAGCAGTTCATCCCGGATCAGTTTGGTCAGTTTTTTCTCGGAGCCTAAAATCGCCTGTAGTTTGTCCCGCTCTTTACTCAGCTCATCCTGCTCGCCGCGGATCTTCATCTCTTCCAGCTTGGCCAGATGCCGCAGTTTTAATTCCAGTATGGCTTCGGCCTGACGTTCGGTAATGCCGAAAAAGGCGACCAGCTCAGGTTTGGGTTCGTCATAGGTGCGGATAATCCGGATCACGTGGTCAATATTCAGAAAGGCAATTAATAAACCTTCTAATACATGCAAGCGATCCAATACCTTATCCAGCCGGTATTGCAGGCGCCGGCGCACCGTATCGCGGCGGAAAATCAGCCATTCGCCAAGAATTTCCACCAGATTGCGGACCTTTGGCCGGTGATCCAGACCAAGGATATTCAGGTTAACCCGGTAGCTTTTCTCCAGATCAGTGGTAGCAAACAGATGCTGCATTAATTGCTCAACATCAATCCGGTTTGAGCGCGGCACTATCACGATGCGGGTCGGGTTTTCATGATCCGACTCATCGCGTAAATCCGATACCATCGGCAGCTTTTTCGCCTGCATCTGCGCAGCAATCTGCTCCAGCACCTTGGAGCCCGAGGTCTGGTGCGGCAGCGCTGTGATCACAATATCGCCGTCTTCCTGCTGATACAGGGCGCGCATCTTAATGCTGCCACGGCCGGTCTGATACACGGCTGCGATATCGTCGGCTGACGAAATGATTTCCGCATCAGTCGGATAGTCCGGACCTTTCACATACTGCAGCAAGTCGGTCACACTGGCCTGTGGGTTATCCAGCAGCGCAGCGCAGGCATTGGCCACTTCGCGGGCATTATGCGGCGGAATATCGGTTGCCATGCCCACGGCAATACCGGTGGTGCCATTAAGTAAGATATGCGGTAAGCGTGATGGCAGCACCTTAGGTTCGTCCATGGTGCCGTCAAAATTCGGGATCCAGTCCGTCGTGCCTGAGCCCAGCTCTGATAACAGCACTTCACTAAAGCGCGACAGCTTAGCCTCGGTATAACGCATTGCCGCGAACGACTTAGGATCGTCCGGCGCCCCCCAGTTACCCTGACCATCCACCAATGGATAGCGGTATGAGAACGGCTGCGCCATTAATACCATGGCTTCGTAACAGGCCGAGTCACCATGCGGGTGATATTTACCCAGCACGTCACCGACAGTGCGGGCCGATTTTTTATATTTCGCCAGATGCGATAAGCCCAGCTCTGACATGGCGTAAATAATCCGCCGCTGTACCGGCTTTAAGCCATCACCGATATGTGGCAGGGCCCGGTCCATAATGACGTACATCGAATAGTTCAGATAGGCGTCTTCGGTAAAACGCCGCAGCGGTAACTGTTCGGTACCGTCAGCGGCAATCAGGGTTTCTGTCATGACTTTTCCTGTTTCGTCAGTTCGAGTTTACGGCGCTGCTGTTGGTTTTTTCTAACTAGCATAAACAAAGCAAGGATCAACGCAATAATACCCATTGCTATTGCCAACCACATCCATTGGATTTGTCTGGCGCGGTTGATTTCAGCCAACCTTAGCGCTTTCACCTGCAATTCTTGCTCTAGCAAGGTCTGTCTTGCCAGTTCCCGTTCGGCTTCAAACCCCATGCGCAGCTTCGCTAACTCAATTTCATTTTCTTTGTCTCGAAATTGTTGAAAGCCACGGACAAAAGCTTGCAAGTTTTGGTAGGCACGTTGATATTGCCCCTGTTCTGCTAACAGCTCAGATTTCAACAACTGCAGCGCTAACAACATATTGCCGGGATCGTCATGTTCCAGTTTTTGTAAATACTCTTCGGAAAGCTGTAGTTGCTGCAAGGCGAGTGAGTTTTGTTGCAGTTTTTGATAAATCAATGCCTTCTCGTAGTGATGGCCAGACAAATAATAAGCAGATTGAATAACATTTAAATACTCCTCTGCTTTTTCCATGTAATTCAACGCAATTTGAGGCCGGCCCATTTCGTTACTTGTGATAGCGAGCCCGCTGTAGGCGTAATACATGCTCAATAAATCATTGGCAATTTGAGCCGACTGCAGCATCCGATCAAAGCTTTGCAGTGCTAATTCAAAATTCTCTAAATAACTGTAATTCCTAGCCAAGTTATACAATACGGTGACCTTATTGCGTTGCCAGCCTAACTCGTCGTACAAGGTCAGAGCTTGTTCCAGAAACTGTTGGGCTTCCTGCTCAAACGCTAAAGACGAATACATTAAACCAAGCTGCGCATTCACCTCTGCCAGTAGCTCTTTGTCTTGCAGAGTAGAAGCTTCTTGATAGGCTTGCTTTAACGCTTGTAAAGCTTGCTGATCGCGATCTTGTAACGTGTCGATAGCTGCGATGTTGACCATCGCACGTATTCGCAACTTGTTATTCTCCAGCGCTATGGCAGTGTCACTCGCCTGCCGGTACAAAGTCAGCGCCTCAGTTAGTGCCAATTGCATTTCTCTGGCATACCCCAGTTCCAGCAACAGTTCTACCTGCAGCAAACTCGGTTGCTCTTCCAGTAGCGCCAATCCACGTTGAGCTGCCTGCTGTTGCTCGGGATAGCGACCAAGATGGCTATATACAGTAGCTTCAATATTTAACCAAAATGCCTGCTGTGTTTTAGTCAGATCGACAAAGACATCTTGCTGTTGTTGCAGTTGCTCCAACACGCTTTCGGGAGAGCGATGCTTTTGTGCATCTAACTGCTGTAACCACTCTGGCACCACAAGGGTTTGAGCCCAGACAGGAAAACTGCTGCTGAAAATTATCGCAGCCGAGATAGCAAGCAGCAAAAAATGATAGCGAAACATAGAGCCCAACATCATGTTCTTCCTTTAATGTCAGGCGACTATTGCCCGATCACCCTTTTGCTCTAACCACTCCTTACGATCATTAGCACGTTTTTTTGCCAGCAGCATATCCATCAGCTCTAGCGTTTGCGGCGCATCATCGATCGTCAGCCGCACCAGGCGCCGGGTATTCGGATCCATGGTGGTTTCGCGTAGCTGTAACGGGTTCATTTCACCCAGACCTTTAAAGCGTTGCACATTGACCTTGCCACGTTTCTTCTCGGCTTCAATCCGATCCAGAATACCGTTCTTCTCTTCCTCATCCAGCGCATAGTAAACGTCTTTACCAATATCAATCCGGTACAACGGCGGCATGGCAACAAACACATGGCCCTGTTCCACCAGATGACGGAAGTGCCGCACAAAGAGCGCACAAAGTAAGGTTGCGATATGCAGACCATCAGAGTCAGCGTCAGCCAGGATACACACCTTGCCATAACGCAGCGCCGACAGATCCTCAGAGTCCGGATCAATACCAATAGCCACCGAGATATCATGCACTTCCTGCGAGGCCAGAATTTGCGAGGACTCGACTTCCCAGGTATTAAGGATTTTACCGCGTAGTGGCATCACTGCCTGAAATTCACGGTCGCGCGCCTGCTTGGCAGAACCACCGGCCGAATCCCCTTCGACTAAAAACAGTTCAGTACGGGCTAAGTCCTGGGCCGCACAATCGGCCAGCTTGCCGGGCAGCGCCGGGCCAGAAGTAACTTTTTTGCGGACGACTTTTTTCGCCGCTTTTAAGCGGCGCTGCGCGTTGTTAATACAGAAATCGGCCAGTGCCAGTGCAATATCGGTATGCTCGTTTAGCCACAAGCTAAAGGCATCTTTCACAATGCCGCTGACAAAGGCCGCCGACTGCCTGGATGACAAGCGTTCTTTGGTCTGGCCGGCAAATTGCGGATCCTGCATTTTCAGCGATAGCACATAAGCACAGCGATCCCATAAGTCTTCCGGTGACAGTTTAATGCCACGTGGTAACAGATTACGGAACTCGCAGAATTCACGCATCGCTTCTAACAAGCCCTGACGCAGGCCATTGACATGAGTACCACCCTGCGCCGTTGGGATCAGGTTGACGTAGCTTTCGGTGATCAGTTCACCGCCTTCAGGTAGCCACAGCAGTGCCCACTCTACGGCTTCGGTACTGGCGACAAACTGACCCACAAAGGGTTGCTCAGGCAAGGCCTGATACTGTTGCACCGCTTCGGCCAGATAATCGCGGATCCCGGCCTGATAACACCATTGGTATTGTTGCTGGTTAACTTTGTCGTCAAATTTAACCGTAAGGCCGGGGCATAGCACGGCCTTAGCCTTCAGCACATGCAATAAGCGACTGACGGAAAATTTAGGCGAATCAAAATAGGACGGTGTGGGCCAGAACCGCACCCGGGTACCGGTATTGCGTTTGCCCACGGTACCGGTTATCGCCAGCTCAGAGACTTTGTGACCATCCGCAAAGGCCATCTCATAAACATTACCATCACGACGGATGCTGACTTCAACCCGGCTGGACAGCGCATTGACCACCGAGATCCCGACGCCGTGTAAGCCACCGGAGAATTGATAGTTCTTATTGGAGAATTTACCACCGGCGTGCAGCCGGCACATAATCAGCTCGACGCCGCTGACCCCTTCCTCCGGGTGAATATCCACCGGCATACCACGGCCGTTATCAATGACTTCGATCGACTGGTCATCGTGCAGGATCACCTGCACCAGATCAGCATGCCCTGCCAGGGCTTCATCGACACTGTTATCGATAACCTCCTGCGCCAGATGGTTTGGCCGGGTCGTATCGGTATACATGCCGGGACGGCGTTGTACCGGCTCTAAACCGGTTAACACCTCAATGGATTCGGCGTTATAGAGTTGTTCAGTCATATTGTTGTAGTTGCTTCCTGTTTACGGCTGTTGCAAACAAAATTCTGCGATCTGTGTCAGATATTGCTGATAGCCAACAAAGCTATGATCACCGCCTTCGACCAGCTCAAAACGGGCGCCCTGATAATACTTAAGAGCCTGGCGGTAATCTAACACCTCATCACCGCTTTGCAAAAGGACAAAATACTGTTCTGGCCGCTTTAACGTCAAGGGCATCAGACTGGCCAGCTGACTCATGTGCTCAGTGCGCACCTGATAGCGTTGCTGTAACACCGGGTGCTGATACTCACCAATGTAATCTGCCAGCACCTTGTGCGGAGCCACTGCCGGATTAATCAGACAGGCGCGGCAGCCATACTGCTCGGCCAGTACCGTCGCCAGAAAGCCACCGAGCGAGCTGCCGATGATGGCGGCTGGCGGCGCGGTGATCTGTTGTTGTAGCGTCGCCATGGCTTCGGCGGGCGTATAGGGTAAGTCCAGCGCCTTTAGCTGCACTCCCGGCAGCGCGGCAAAATAATCCTGCGTCAGACGGGCCTTTTCCGATTGGCTGGAACTGGCAAAACCATGTAAATAATAAAGTTGCTGCACACTAAAGCCTCTTAAACTGCCAACTGACTGCACCTGCTGCGGCAAATTGCCACTCACACCACTGTGGTCCCTGTTCCACGGTCTGCCAGTCGGGCGTGGTTAAAAATTGCACTGAGGTCGCCGGACAACCGACCAGCTGAATACCGTCCTGCACCCGTTGATAGGCCAGGTGGGCATGACCATGACTTAGCCCCCGCACCCGCGTTTCAGCCAACAGCAGCTGCCAGAACTGTTGCTGTTCAGTCAGGCCATAACGGTCGATAAAACACGCCAGCGGCTGCGGATGATGATGCATAAACAGCCAGAAATGACTGGCGGTGCTGGCCGAAAAGTGCTGCTGTAAGGATTGCTGCTTATCGCTGTCGAAGCTACCGGCCGGTGTGGCACCGGTGCTGTCCAACAACCACAACTGCCAATCGGCCAGCGCTAATACACTGGCGGCATGAAAAGGCGGCTGCTGTTGCAGCTCAGCGAGTAGCACCGGATCATCATGATTACCCGGTACAAAAAATACCGGGCAGCGCAATCGCGCCAGTAACTGCGCCAGCAGTTGGTAGCTGGCGCGGCTGTGGTCCTGGGTTAGATCGCCGGTCAATAGTACCGCATCAGGCGGTGACTGCAGCAGTTGTTCTACAATCTGCTGTAAATGTAATGCCGGCTGACAGCCCTGATACCAGCCGTCGGCACTGGCCAGCAAATGGCAATCGGTCAGCTGCACCAAACGATAGCTGGCTTGCGGGGGAAACAGATAAGACTTCATCGTTAGCAAGATACTCTTAAGGCAATGCTTCTGGCTCGGCGCGGTAACCGGCGCGGGCGCAGAGCCGCAACCAGTCGCGGAGCAGTAGATTAATCTGACGTTTTTCATCCGGTTGCGACATGGTCGGGTTCGGATAAGGATAAACCGCCGCAAACCGCCATTGCTGCTGTACCCGCACCACTTCCGCTAAGCGGGCATCGTGATACAGCTGCACATCAAAGCTGGGCTGAAAGTAATGCTGTTGTCCCTGCCAGAGCTCAATTTTTAATTTGGTGGTAAAGGGCGCGACGTCCAGAATAGTCAGCCGGTAAATATCCTGACTACTAAACTGAATAAAGCTCTGCTCTGCCACAGCCAACACCGGCGGCAACAGCCGGTGCAAAGCGGCATAGTTGCGCTCACACAGGCTTAAAAAATCCGGCAGTTTTGGCACATAGACGCTTTTTAACAATCAGTCCCCCAACGTGCAGTTACATCCGCTAAATGCAGCGCCAACCATTGTAGTGCAATTACGGTGGCCGCATTATCAATTTTGCCCTCCGCCAGCAACTGCATCGCAGTGGCGCGGGGTAACAGATGCACCTTAATATCTTCGTGTTCGTCAGCCAGCCCAAACACCCCTGGCGTTACCGCAGCAGTTAACCGCCCCAGATACAACTGGATCCGTTCAGTGCTGCCACCTGGGCTGGAGTAATAGTGTAACATGGGCCACAGCTCTGTCAGCTGAATGCCGGCTTCCTCTTCGGCTTCGCGCCGCGCTGTCAGTTCCGCACTTTGCCCGGGTTCAATCATGCCGGCAATCGCCTCCAGCAACCAGGGACTCTGACCACTACCCACAGCCCCAATCCGGAACTGCTCCACCAGTACCAGCTCATCGGTTTGCGCATTGTACGGCAGCACTACTACCGCCTGTCCGCGCTCAAATAATTCGCGGGTCATGACCCCACTCCAGCCGCCGGCGAAGCATTTATGCCGTAACTGCCAGCGTTCAATCCGGAAAAAGCCCTGAAAAACCGTGCTTTTGTCGATTATCTCCAGATCCGAAGCGGAAAAAGACGGATACTGCTCAACCTTGAATTCTGACATCGGTGTCCTCACATTTTGTTACACTCTTCAGGGTAACTTTACGGTTTAATCGTTCCCTAGTTTACGTTAACAGGTTATCATTTGGGCACTTATACGCACTTTCCTTTACCACCAGGATTTATAAAGATGAAAAAAACCCTTTTAAGCACCTTGGTGCTGTCATCTCTGAGCTTTTTCAGCCTGCAATTAAGTGCTGAGGATTTACAAGCCGTTTATCAGCTAGCCACCCAGAAAGATCCGGTGGTACAGCGCGCGGCCGCTAACCGTGACGCTGCCACAGCCCGTATTGATGTGTCCAGATCACGCTTGTTGCCCTCGGTCAACTTTGGCGCCGATGTCACGCGTAGCAGCCGTGATAACTTGCGCTTTAGCGGCAGTAACACTGTCGGCGCCGGCATCCGGGCCAGCCAAACGTTATTCAATTGGAACGACTGGAAAAGTTTGTCCCGCGCGGAAAAGATCGCACTACAAAGCCAAACCGTTTACAACGCTGAAGTGCAGGATTTAATTGTTCGGGTGACCAGCGCCTACTTTGATGTGCTGCGGGCCCGCGATAACCTGACCTTTGTGGAAGCAGAAAAACGTTCAGTAGAGCGCCAGCTGGAGCAAACCAAACAACGCTTTGCCGTGGGTTTAACTGCCATTACCGATGTACATGAAGCACAAGCACAGTTTGACAGCGTCGTCGCCCGGGGCATCAGTAGCGAGAATGCACTGGAAAACGCCCGCGAAGCACTGCGCGAAATTACTGGCCAGTATCATGCTGAAATTGCCCAGTTAAATACCGATAAATTTTCTGCCTCACGGCCGTCACCAGAGGTGGTCAGCGAGTGGATGAATATCGCTGAGCAGAATAACCTGACGTTACAGGCACAGCGTATTGCGCTGGATGTGTCGTCACTGGATATCGAGTTGGCCAAAGCGGGTCACTTGCCAACCCTGGATGCCACCGCAAACCTGGGCGTATCGAAAACCTCAGGTATCGACCGCGCCGACAGCAGCTCTATCGGCATTAATCTGTCGGTCCCCATCTATTCCGGTGGCGGTACCGAAGCAGGCGTGCGGGTCGCGCAAGCGAATTATGTTGAGGTTAGCCAGGCACTGGAACAAAGCCATCGTTCCGTCGTGCGGCAGGTGCGTAGTTCTTTTAATAACGTCAACTCACAGATGTCGGTGATCCGGGCTTTGGAACAAGCGGTGATTTCGGCGCAAAGCGCACTGCAGGCAACAGAAGCCGGCTTTGAGGTTGGTACCCGGACTATCGTTGACGTGTTGCTGAGCACCCGTAACCTGTTTGACGCCCAGCGTAATCTGGCCGGTGCCTGTTATGACTATATTCTGGCCCAGCTGCAGCTAAAGCAGGCTGCAGGTAATCTGACCGAACAGGACCTGCTGGCAATTAACGCAGCCCTGACTAACTAAGTTGGTTGCGGGTGTAGCTCAGGCTGCACCCGCCCATGCTCCTACCAGTTTCAGCTTTCCCGCAGTCATTTTTCCGTTACAATACCGGCAACCTGAGTTTTCGGATGCGTAGATAGTGGTGAATGCTCCCCGTTTTAGTTGGCGTTTTTTGTTACCGCAATACTGGCTGGTATGGCTGGGTGCGGCCTTTCTGTACCTGCTCAGTTGGTTACCTTACCGCGTATTAATGGGTATCGGCGCCGCTTTCGGCCGCTTATTGTTTAAAGTGCTGAGATCCCGCCAGAAAATTGCACGCCGTAATTTAGAGCTGTGTTTTCCCGATATGCCCGCGACCGAGCGCGAAACCCTACTTTGGCGTAATGCCGAAGAAAGTGGCAAAGCTATGTTGGAAACTGTAATTGGCTGGTGGTGGCCAGATTGGCGGATCCGCAAGCTGGCCCATTTTAAAGGCTACGAACATATTCAACAGGCGCTGGCTGAAGGCAAGGGCGTGTTACTACTGGCCGCCCACTTTCTGCATCTGGAAGCGGCTTGCCGGGTATTCGGCTTAACGCATCCCAGTGTTGGCTTTTACCGGCCGAACAACAACCCACTGTGGGACTACTTGCAGTACCATGGCCGCGCCCGCTCGAATAAATATATGATTGGTAAGCGGGATGTCAAAGGACTTATCCAGGCCCTGAATGAACAGGAAGTGTGTTTTTATCTGCCGGATCAGGACTATGGCCGCAATCGCGCCGAATTTGTGCCTTTTTTTGCTGTTGCTGAGACAGCGACCACGACCGGTACCCTGCTGTTTGCCAATGCCGCTAACTGCGTGGTGATCCCGGTTATCACCAGTCGTTTAGCTGACTATCAGGGTTATCAGATTGAAATTCTGCCACCGTTTCAAGACTTCCCCAGCGGGGACGATAAACTGGATGTGACCCGGGTAAATCAGTGGGTGGAACGGGCGGTATTGCAACAACCGGAACAATATATGTGGCTGCACCGGCGCTTTAAAACCCGACCGGATCCCAATGCGCCCTCGCTTTACTAAATCTGGCGCCGGAGCGACCTATGAAAGTATTTGTTAATGTGATTTTACTGCTGCTGGGCATAGTGCTGATCTATTTTCTGGTGATTAAACCTGATGTGTTGATCAATCCGGAAAAAACCAATACCGCAGCAGAGGGCTTCAGCCGGTTTTATGCCAACTTCCGCAATAGCATTATGCAGGGCAGCTCTAAGAGTGAGTATATTATTACGCTGCAAGATAGCAGCAAAGACCTGATCCCTCAGCTACGCCGGCGCGAACTTCAGGTAACGGCAGCCGATCCAGCCTGGCGCGGCGCTAATACCCGTCGTCGTTTTCAGGCCGGTGAAACAGTCAAGCAGGCGCTGGGCCAATACGCACAACAAGAAAATCTGGTACTGTTTTGGACTCTACCACGCGACTATGTGATTAAGCAGTTCTTTGAAACCAACGGTACCCTGCTGGATACCGTACAAGAACTGGCATTTACCATCAGTCCCGACTTTAAACAACGGGTTACCGGTTGGTACTGCCCGCGGGCACGGGCTCTGGTGATGACCGATCTGGAACATGAGTATCTGCGGCAGAGCTGTATCGCTACGGCACCATCCCTGCCGGCTCGTCGTTAAGCCACTGCTGCCAGGCCTGGTTGACGGCCTGGCGCAATAATACCAACCGCTGTTCGTTACTGTGCTGCAAATTGCTTTGCATGGCCGGCATCAGCGTGGCGCGGTGACCCACCCCTCGTAACAGCTGATAAGCTTCGGCAAGTTGTTCCGCTTGCTGAGGGCTAATTAAGCCAACCTGAGCCGCCGCCTCCAGGATCCGGATATTGTCACTGTATTGATAGAGCTCGGCATGTTGTGCGCCATAAGCCAGTACCAGGTACTGACTGATAAACTCCAGATCAACAATACCGCCGACGCTATGTTTAACATCCGTGCTGTCGGCACCATGGTGCTGGCGCAGCTTTTGCCGCATGTCGCGTACTTCCTGCTGTAATTTCACCAACTCTCTGGGCTGACTGAGGATTTGTTGCCGGATCCCGGTAAAGCGGGCACTCAGGGCCGGCGAACCAACGATCAGGCGGGCACGCACCAGCGCCTGATGCTCCCAGGTCCAGGCCTCTTGCTGCAGGTACTGCTGATACGTATCAATATGGATCGCCAGCAAGCCCGAATTCCCGGATGGTCGCAAGCGGGTATCAATCTCATACAGCACACCACTATTGGTACGGGTGGTACTCAGATGCAGAATGCGCTGCACCAGCTTCAGGTAAAATTGCAGCGAATCAATAGCCCGCTCGCCGCTGGTTGGCGCCTGGCTCTGACATTGATGCACAAACACCAAATCCAGATCGGAGCCATACCCCAGTTCCAGCCCCCCCAACTTACCGTAACCTATTACCGCGAAACCTTTATCCTGCTGACTGGCGCCGGCTGGTAAGCCGAAACGCTCGGTCATTTGTTGCCAGGCCAGCTCAACCAACTGTTCGATAATGACTTCGGCCAGCCAGGTCAGATGATCGCTGACTTTCATCAGTGGCAACACCCCACTGATATCGGCGGCTGCGATGCGTAACTGCTGTGCCTGTTTAAACTGCCGCAGGCTTTCCATCAGCAACTCCAAATCATCCTCCGGCACCCGCAACAGATAGAGCCGCAGACGGTCCCGGTAATCATCTTTATTGGCAACCTGATATAGCTGCGCCGGATCAATCAGCTCATCCAACAACATCGGATAACGGGCCAGATGCTCGGCCAGCCAGCCGCTTTGCGCGCACAACAGGACCAGCTGTTGCAAGGCCGGTGGATTTTCAAACAGCAACTCAAGGTAAGCGGTACGGGTAACAATTTGCCGGAACACTCCGAGGATCCGGCTTAATACCGCCGTCGAAGCCTGCTGCTGTTCCAGCCAATGCAGTAAGCGCGGGATCAACTTGGCCAGGTAATCGCGGCCGCGCGGCCCGACAGAGCGTCGCTGACAATCCTGTTTAAACTGCTGCAGCTGGGCAACCAGCTGTTCAGCCTGTTCGCTATCCAACCAGTCGAGCTGTTCCGCCAGTTCAGTGCTGGGTAGCTCACTATCCCATAACAACCGCCCGAGACTGATCTCTTCGGCTTCCAATTGCTGCTCGGGCTCGATCACCTGTTTAAACTGGCTATGGATACGCTGCATCGCCTGTTCAATCTCGGCGGTCAGTGTGGACCAATCCGGCCGCTGCAAAGCCGTCAGCAACATCTGTTGCTGCTCAGGATCGGTCGGCAGGGTTTGCGTTTGCTTATCCTCCATGCCTTGCAGCGCTTGTTCAACCCGGCGCAACCACAGGTAGTCTTGCTCCAGCATGGTTGCACTGGCTGCGTCCAGGATCCCCTCTGTCCGAAGCGCCTTGAACGCCAGCAAAATAGAGGCTTGCTGCAAACTGGGGATCCGGCCGCCACGGATCAGTTGCAGGGTTTGCACAATAAATTCAACTTCGCGAATGCCACCGGCCCCCAGCTTGATATTGTCACGCCGGTTACGGCGGCGATTCTCCTGCTCAATCAGCTGCTTCATCCGCCGCAGCGACTCAATGGCCGAGTAATCGATATAGCGCCGATAAATAAATGGCTTCAGTAAAGCAGTCAGTTCCACACTGTGACAGGGATCCGGATTCAGCACCCGGGCTTTTAACATGGCGTAACGTTCCCATTCCCGGCCCTGCTCCTGATAATAGTCTTCCAGTGCCGCGAAGCTCAGTACCAGCGGGCCGCTTTCCCCAAAAGGGCGTAGCCGCATATCTACCCGATAGCAAAAACCATCCGCCGTCACCTGATGCAGGGCGGCGATCAGTTTTTGTCCTAACTTGGTAAAAAACTGCTGATACTCCAACGGCCGCCGGCTGCCGGCAATTTCACCATTGGCCGGATAAGTAAAAATCAGATCAATGTCTGATGAAAAATTGAGCTCGCGCCCGCCCAATTTGCCCATGCCCAGGATCAATAGTGGCATCGGCTGTCCTTGCTGATCCAGCGGGGTACCGTGCAAAGCACTGAGTTGTTGGTACGCCCAGTGATAAGCACTGTTGATCAGGCAATCTGCCAGCGCGGAAACCTGACTCAGGCTGGCAGTGATCGGTTGTAACTGCAGAATGTCCGCAGCCAGGATCCGGCTCAGGCTGGCATTGCGGTATTGTCTTAGCAAGGCAAAGGCTTGCTGCTCACTGAGATCCGCTGTTTGCGCCAGCGGATCGCTAAACCCCTGCTGTAAGCTACTTGCCAGCCGTTCCGACTCAATCAGTTCGCTGACTAATGCCGGTTGTTGCTGTAGTGTTCTGGCCAGAAAGTTGCTGGCCTGCAGCAACAGATGCAAGTTAGCCTGCTGTGATGGCGTTAAAGTGGTGACGATTGAGTCAGTGCTTGTCATCTTTTTTCCTCAGCAGCCGGATTGCTGGCGTTGCCACAGCAAACGGGACAACTTTAGCAACCATAATTGATAACTTTGCTGATTGAACAGCAACCCCTGCTGCTCAGCAAGCTGGCGCAACAGGCCACGGCCCTGGCTGGCAAGCAGTTGCTCGCCCTCATCCTGCAGGATATCCGTCAGCAGCTGCAGCTCAGCTGCGACATCCTGCAGCAGCGCCAGATTGAGTTGCTGGCTATAACAATTCTCCAGTTGCTGTAAGCGCTGTAAATGTCGTAGCAAACGTTCCGCTGGCAGTACTGAGAGTGGGATTTCAGGCGGATAAGGAGTGCCATGCTGCAGATAAAGCTGATACCCTCTGGCCGCTTTACTCAACCAGCCTGCCCTCAGTGGCAAAGCCTGTAACAGAAACTCCGCCAGGTCAAACAACGCCAGGGCGTCGCCATCCAGCAGTTCCAGCTCCAGTTCAGAAATCAGCTGCCGGCGCTCACCGGAGCGTACCTCGCCCTGATCATAGACCACCTCAATTGCAGCCTGCGGCGTGTTCAGCTGCCAACTCTGCCGGGTGAAGTCGGTGCGAAACAGTTCCAGCAAGTGCTGTTGTAGCGCAGCAAGCTCGGCCTCTGCCGGCCAGATATTGCTTGGAAAGGCCGCCAGCTCTGGCACCACACCAGCGCAAGGCTGGTTATATTCGGGCCGGATCTGCAAAGCGCCATGCTGTTGCCCCGCCAGTTTAATGGTTTGTTCAAATCGTCCCTGCTTTTGTCGGGTTCGCAAGCCCATATCGTGGCGACGGAACCACTGCTGTGGGGTATCAAAATACGCATTCAGTAACGGCTGGGCAGGGTTTGCCGTGACCTGCCCATAGAGCGCCAATAGCTTACCCACTTGCGGTGCGTCGGCTGCGCCGACTAAAAACTTTAACTCTAGCTCCAGACTCATGCTGATCTCTCCTGCAATAACACAGTGCCGGTATTAGCCCTTGTAAACTGCTACACAACTGCCTATCATCGCCAATACCCATGCACTACTGCTTTGATTTTGGTCAGGATACCTATGTTCAGTTTATTTCGCAGCTTTTGTCAGTGGTTATTTTTGTTTAGCCTGCTGCTATGTGTATTTGCCGTTAAGGCGCAAACCAGCGCTACCCCGGCCTTTATTTCCGATAATCTGGTAGTTTATCTGCACTCAGGTCCGGGTAATCAATACCGGATCGTTGGCACCCTGACTGCTGGCAGCAGCGTGCTGCGCCTGGCTGAAGAAGAAGGCTATGTCCAGGTGCAAACCGAGGATAACCGCAGCGGTTGGTTACCGAAAGAACACTTGAGCTTAACCCCGGGTCTGCGGGCGCAGTTAGCGGAACTGCAGAGCCGTTTTGAACAACAAAGCGTCCGTTTAACTGAGCTGGAACAGGATAGCGGTCAAGGGCAACAAGTGGTGCAGCGCCTGACGCTGGAGCGCGACCAGGCACTGGCCGAACTGGAACAGTTAAAGCGTACTAACGAGCGGCTTAGTAATGAGCTGGATGCGCAGCAAGCCAGTTTCTGGCAACAACCTATGGTTTTAGGCGGCGCCCTCTTACTGTTTGGTCTGTTATTCGGGCTGATTTTGCCCAAGTTGGTACCACAGCGTCGCAACAGCGATCGCTGGATGTAACATGGGGCGTTAACTTTGTGCCGGTGGCGTACTCGCATCGGCATGCAGTTTCAGCGGCAAGCCCTGATCGTTTTTCACCTGCTCGATCACCACATAAGTATGGGTTTGCGCCACACCGGGCAAATCCACAATCTGCGCCAGAATACTGCGGTAGGCTTCCATATTCGGCAGCCGCAGTTTCAGTAAATAGTCAAAACCGCCCGCCACCATATGGCACTCCGCCACCTGCGGAATTTGCACTACGGCATCGCGGAACTTATCAAACACATCACTGGTGGTGCGGTCCAGCGTGACCTGTATAAAGGCCGCAGTACCATAGCCGAGCTTACTGCTGTTTAGCCTGGCGCCATAGCCTTCAATAAAACCCTCTTTTTCCAGCCGCTTTACCCGGTCAATACAGGGGCTGGCGCTTAAATTCACCTTCTTTGCCAGGTCGACATTGGCAATACGCCCTTCTTTTTGCAGCGTATCCAGAATACTAATATCGATCCGGTCTAACGCTTTAATTTTGCTGTTCGTCGTCATGGCAGTATTTTTTTGGGTTTTGGCTATTATTGACAGAATTATATACGGTTAAATTAAAAAAATAACCACCCTATGCGGCAGCCTTTTCTCTACAATGCCGCCAATAATATGGCCTACTTTCAGGATACTTTTCTATGCTGTTTAACGGTTCACTGGTTACTACCGACCCGCTGCGTCAAACCATCCGCAATCACTACCGCGCCGATGAAGATCAGGTGTTAGATTTTCTGCTGCCGCTGGCCGAGGTTGATGCCAAAACCCGTAGCCGTGCCTGGGAGCGGGCCCGTCAGCTGGTGCTGTATATCCGCCAGTCACAGGTTGGCAAAGGCGGTGTTGATGCGCTGTTAAACGAGTTTTCGCTGTCGACCGAAGAAGGTCTGGTGCTGATGTGTCTGGCCGAAGCCCTGCTGCGGGTACCGGACAAAACCACCGCTGACCGTTTAATCCGCGACAAGCTGTCACAGGGTGACTGGAGCTCGCACCTGGGCAACAGCAGCTCACTCTTTGTCAACGCCTCGGCCTGGGGGTTGTTGTTAACCGGTAAGCTGGTGAATTACTCCGACGACGAGCGCAAGCAGCAATTTGGTTTATTAAAACGCACCTGTGGCCGTTTAGGCGAGCCGGTGATCCGTCAGGCGGTGCGTTATGCGATGCAAATTATGGGTACCCAGTTTGTGCTGGGCACCACCATCGACAAAGCCCTAGCGCGTGCGGTGGAAATGGAGGCCAAAGGTTTTAGCTATTCATACGATATGCTGGGGGAAGGCGCCCGTACTATGGCCGATGCTGACCGCTACTTTGCCGCCTATATGACGGCGATCCATGCCATCGGTAAAGCGGCTAACGGCCGCGGCCCGATTAAGAGCCCGGGCATTTCGGTGAAATTATCGGCTATCCATCCACGTTACGAATTCAGCCATCTGGACCGGGTGCATGCCGAGCTGGTCCCTCGCCTGAAACAACTGGCACTGGCTGCCAAGTCTTACAATATCGGCTTTACCGTTGATGCTGAGGAAGCCGATCGGCTGGATATGTCGCTGGATGTGATTGGCGCGGTATTCAGCGATCCGGATCTGAACGGCTGGGAAGGCTTTGGTTTAGCGGTACAGGCCTATCAGAAACGTGGCTTGCATGTGATTGAGTGGCTACGCGAACTGACGGTAAAAGTCGGCCGCAAGCTGATGGTGCGCCTGGTGAAAGGCGCCTATTGGGATACCGAGATCAAACTGTCACAAGTGGAAGGGCTGGACGATTTCCCGGTATTTAGCCGCAAACCGTCAACTGACGTCTCCTATCAGGCCTGTGCTAAAAAACTGCTGGCTTACCGCGATAGCATCTATCCGCAGTTTGCTACCCACAATGCCTATACCGTGGCCACTATTCTGGAAATGGCTGGCGATCTGACCGGTTTTGAATTCCAACGTTTACATGGCATGGGCGACGCGCTGTATGACTTAGTGGTTGCCAATGAAAAAGTGCCCTGCCGTATCTATGCCCCTGTTGGTGAACACTCGGATCTGTTGGCCTACCTGGTGCGGCGCTTACTGGAAAATGGTGCCAACAGCTCCTTCGTCAACAATATTATCGACGAGAGCATTCCGGTCGAGTCGCTGCTGCAAGATCCGGTTGAAGTGGTAAAAAGCTGGCGCCAGAAGCGCAATCAGTCTATTCCGCTGCCGGCGAATTTATATGGCGCCAGCCGCCTGAACTCAAAAGGCATGGATCTGACCGATATTAATCAGCTGACGCCGCTGAAACAGCATATGTCTGAGTTTGAGCAGCAGATCATCAGCCAACAGGCACCGGCAGGTGCGGTAGCAGTAGTCAATCCGGCGAACCTGCAAGAAGTCATCGGCTATCTGCACTACCATAGCCCGGAGCAAATGCAGCAACTGCTGGCCAACGCCGAGCAAGCCTTTACCAGCTGGTCGGCAACCGCCATCAGTGAACGGGCGGCGCTGTTGCGTAAGTTAGCCGATGCCATGGAGCAACACCGCGACGAATTATTAACCCTTTGTGTCAAAGAGGCCGGCAAAGTACTGGCCGATGCGGTAGCTGAAGTACGCGAAGCGGTCGACTTCTGCCGTTACTATGCCCATCAGGCCGAGCTGCTATGTGCCAAACCACAGCAGGCGCGTGGCGTGTTTTTATGTATCAGCCCGTGGAACTTCCCACTGGCAATCTTTATCGGTCAGGTCGCGGCAGCGATGGTAGTGGGTAATACCGTGGTCGCCAAACCGGCAGAACAAACCAGTCTGATTGCGCTGCGTACTGTGGAATTACTGCGCGAATGCGGTATGCCGGAGCATGTGGTGCAACTGGTGATTGCACCGGGTCGTCAGGTTGGTGAACACATAGTGCCGGATCTGCGGGTACAGGGCGTGATGTTTACCGGCTCTACCGAAACCGGCTGCTGGATCGCCCGTAAACTGGCAGAACGCGGCGGCGAGCCGGTGCCTCTGATTGCTGAAACTGGCGGTCAGAACTGTATGATTGTTGACTCTACTGCCCTGCCAGAGCAAGTGGTCGATGATGTGATTTCATCTGGCTTCCAGAGTGCCGGCCAGCGTTGCTCGGCACTGCGGGTGTTATTCCTGCAGGAAGATGTGGCCGATAAGATTATTACGATGATTAAAGGCGCCATGGCCGAGCTGCATGTTGGCGATCCGGCCTGGTTAAGCACTGACCTGGGCCCGGTTATCGATGCCAAAGCCCATGACCGGCTAACCAGCCATGTGAATTATTTAAAGGATAAAGCCAAGCTGCATTATGCCTGTGCTATTCCGACAGAGGGCGAGCATTATTTCTTCGCGCCGCACCTGTATGAAATTGCCGATTTGACGGTGCTGGAGCGTGAAGTCTTTGGTCCGGTGGTGCATATCATCCGCTTTAAGGCCGAACACGTGGAAGATGTGATCCGGCAAATCAATGCTACCGGCTATGGCCTGACCATGGGCGTACACAGCCGGATTGAGCAGTTTACCAGCAAGGTCGCCCGCGAAATCAAAGCCGGTAATATCTATGTTAACCGCAATATGATTGGCGCCGTGGTAGGCGTGCAGCCTTTCGGTGGCCGTGGTCTGTCTGGTACAGGTCCGAAAGCCGGTGGCCCGCTGTATCTGGAGCGACTGGTAAAAGACAACCTCAGTGTTGATTGTGCAGCGCTGGATGAAGCGAAAAAAGCCCGCTTACTGGCCGAAACCACCAGCAGTGCTGTGGCTTATGCGATGCCGGCAGCTGCAGTGGCACAGCAAAAGTGGTCACAGCTGCCAACCACGGCGCGTACCTCCGTGCTAAGGCAATTTCTGGCATCCTTAGCCAGCAATCAGGTGGTAAGTCGCCAGGAGCCGGATCTGGAGCAGGTGTTAATGGTCGCCCGCGCCAAACTGCAACGGGTTGAACTGGAGTTAAACCGTCCGATTAACCTGCCTGGACCAACCGGTGAGAGTAACGTGCTGGTATTGGATCCACGTGGCATTCTGGCCTTATTGCGCGATGACAGCAGCAGCTTTAGCCACTGGTTACTGAGCATTATCACCGCGCTGGCAGCTGGTAATGCTGTGATCACCGCGGTGGAAGATGCCGAGCTGCCAGAAGCCGAGGCCTGTATTAAAGCGCTATTGGCGGCGGGTATGCCACAGCATCTACTGGCTGTAGTCCGGCTGGATTGTCTGACCACCTTGCTGGCGCATCCGGAATTAAACGGTGCCATTATTGAAGTCAGCAGCGCGCTGAAGCCGCTGGCTGCTGAGCTGATTGCGGCCCGTGAAGGCGCCATTCTGCCGTTGATTACCTCACCGGCCGATGAGCGGATGCTGCACCGTCTGGTCACCGAAAAGACCATTACCATCAATACCACAGCAGCCGGCGGTAATGCCTCGCTGATGACGATGGCGGATAACATCGGCTAATAGCGACTTTTTTTGTTAAATCAACGTAAAAGCCCACCCTATGGTGGGCTTTTTGCTATGATAGTAGTTGTAGTTTAAGGACTCAGGGCAAGGATAGATGTCTTATCAGCGCGTAACCATTGACCAGCTGCAGCCTGGTAGCTATGTCGTTCAGGTTTTGGAGCAAACCGGTGATCTGGCGATCAAGCATGCCGGCTGGGTACGTAGCGTTGAAACTATTCGCCGCCTACGCGAGCAGGGCGTGCTGGCGGTAGCAATTGATCCGGCCCGGCAGCTGACTCCCACAGCAGAACCGGTCGCGACACCAACCGAACCCGCCACCAGCGCTGAACCGGCCGCCTTTCGGGCGCTGTTTGCCGATGAACAACCTAAAGCTGCCAGGGTGATAGAGCAGACCCAGGCCATTCAGAAGCAAGTGCTGCAAGCCGCCGCCCATAATGAAGCCATTGATCTTAGCCTGGTGCATGAAGTCAGTGCCGGCTTGTCTGATGCTGTTAGCCGCAACCCCGATGTGTTACTTTGCCTGGGGCGTATTGCGGAACAAAGTGATCAGCTGCTCAGGCACAGTCTAAATTGTGCTATCTATATGGCCGCTTTTGCCCGCTTTCTGAACCTGCCAAAACATAAAATCCAGGCGCTGATCACGGCCGCGCTGTTACATGATGTCGGTAAAGCCCAAAATCCGCAGTTATTGCACGCCGAAGACGCCGCGGCAATCAGCACCAGCCTCGCCGTATTGCAGCGCAGCGCGGCCCTGGCCGGTGATATTTCACTGTGGATCAGCCAGCATTGCGCCTGCCCGGATGGCACTGGCCAGCCGCCGATCCGCGATCATCAACTGGATAATGGCAGTAAGATGTTAGCGATCGTCAACCAATACGAACAAATGTCAGCACCGGAGCATGGCTATGTTAATCCAATAGTTGTTGCCCGGCAGTTACTGGCATTGGCGCCCGCCAAGCTGGATGGGGATTTACTGCAGCTCTTTATTAAATGTATCGGTGTGTATCCACCGGGTACAGTAGTCAAACTCAGCACCGGCCGGCTGGCGCTGGTACTGGAAAATAACAGCAAAAAGCCGACGGCACCGAAGGTTAAGGTGTTCTACCATAGTGTGCATCAGCACCATATTCCGCCTAAGGTGGTAGATTTGGCCCGTTTTCCGGACGAACAGATTGAAGCCTGCGTGGATTTGAAGAAACTGGGGCTGGATGTCAGGAATTACCTGTAATCGCTTACCACTCGCTTAAAGCTCGCATACTGAAAAGCGTATTACCAAACTCCAGCAACACATAGTGCGGGGTGATCTCTTTCAAGCGCACATCGGCCGTGATCCACTGCCCTTCCTGTAACGACTTACCATTCACCTTGACCCAGCGCTGTGCCGGCTGGGTGGCAAACACATGCGCTTCGAACTTCAGACGCGGTAACTGACGTTGCAAGGTCAGATCCAACATGCCAACATCCTGCGCCGGCGCACTGTGTGCGGTTAGATTGGCCGCTGGACGACTTTGCTCCGTCTCAGCCAGAGCACTGGCAAAACGCTCGCGCAGCTCCGCCGATACTTCCGGTTCTGGCTGCGCCACTGGCTCAGCACGGGCGGTATTGGTAGTTAGCGTGACTACAGGTTGCGCCTCGGGCAGCGTTTCGATTACCGGCGTCGGCGCTTCGACCTTAGCGGGCTGTGCCGGCGCAACCGCCGCCGCTGGCGCTTGCAGCAGTGTGGCCGCAATAGTGGTGCTACTGGCCGGGGTAACAACGGGCTCGGTAACTGCAACAGCAGTCGTTTTACCTGGCAGCAGCAGATAACCGGCGATAAAACCCGCTAACACTGCCAATAACAAGGCCAGGCTAATCGCCAGATTGCGCCAGAACTGTGAAACCGGTGCCGCAACCGGTGCTTGTTGTTTTAACGCATCCATCAGGATCGACATCTTAGTCTCCACGCCACAGCGGCAGAACTTGTACTGCCAGTAAGAAGCCGAGGATTATACCGAACAACGCCAATAGCGGCCAGAGCCAGCCTGGCAGGCTTTTCTCAGTCGTCGACGCTTGATTCAGCGGCAGGATCTCGGCCGCAGCACGTTGCACTTCGTTGGCTTCCACCACTGCTTGCTGTTTACCATAGGCTGCCAATAACGCCCGATCAGCCAGCAGGTTAAGTAAACGCGGAATACCACCACTGAGCTCGTACAGCTTTTTCACTGCCTTGTCGTTAAAGACCGGCCGCTCACAGCCGGCCACTTTCAGCCGAAAACGCACATACTGCTGCACCTCGCTGAGATTAAGCGGCAGCAGATGATAACGGGCGGTAATCCGCTGTGCCAACTGGCGTAAATCGTTGCGCTGTAATAGTTGTTGCAGTTCTGGCTGACCAATCAAAATCACCTGCAGCAGCTTTTTGGTGTTGGTTTCCAGATTGGTCAACAGCCTTAGTTGCTCCAGTACTGCCGGCTGCAAATGCTGAGCTTCATCGATAATCAGGATGGTCTTTTTACCGGCGTCATGATTTTTTTGCAGCCGCTGGGTAATTTTATCGCCCAATAACTTCAGGCTGGCGTCGGTTTTTCTATAGCGGATCTTTAGCTCATCACAGATTGCCGCCAATAGTTCCAACTCAGATAAGGTAGGGTTCAGAATAAAGGCCACATCGGTTTGCTCGTCCAGCTCCTGCAACAGGCTGCGCGATACCGTGGTTTTACCGGTGCCGACCTCGCCGGTTAACAGCACAAAACCACCGGCATCACCCAGGCCAAAGCGCAGATGTGCCAAAGCCTCCGCATGGCGGGGGCTTAAAAACATAAAGTCCGGGTTGGGTGCTATCGAAAACGGCGGGCTGCTAAAACCAAAAAATCCGCTATACATCGCTATCCTGTTTATCAGCACTGCAAATTAGGCCAAGGCGGGTATAATGGCAAAAAAACAGCAATCAGGAAAGCGTGTGCAAATTTATCTTGTTGGCGGCGCCGTGCGCGACGAACTGCTGGGCTATCCCTTTACTGAGCGTGACTATGTCGTCGTCGGCGCCAGCCCGGCGCAGATGCTGGAACTGGGCTATCAGCAGGTGGGTAAAGATTTCCCGGTATTCCTGCATCCGAAAAGCAAAGAAGAATACGCCCTGGCCCGTACCGAGCGTAAAGCCGGCTCTGGCTATACCGGTTTTAGCGTTTATGCTGCGCCTGATGTGACGCTGGAGCAAGATCTCGCCCGTCGTGATCTGACCATTAATGCGATTGCTAAAGCCGCTGACGGCAAGCTAATTGATCCCTTTGGCGGCCAGCAGGATCTTGCCCACAAGCTGCTACGCAATGTCTCTGCTGCCTTTGTGGAGGATCCGCTCAGGGTTCTGCGGGTTGCCCGCTTTTATGCCCGCTACGCCCATTTAGGTTTTAAGGTAGCACCACAAACACTGGCTTTGATGCAACAACTAAGTCGCAGTGGCGAATTACAAACGCTGAGTGCAGAGCGGGTGTGGGTCGAAACTGCCAAAGCGCTTGCGACACAAACCCCGGCCGCTTACTTTGCGTTATTACAGCAATGTGGTGCGCTTGACGCCCTGATGCCCGAGCTGGCCGCGCTGTGGGGCGTACCCCAACCGGAAAAATGGCACCCGGAAATTGATACCGGAGTCCATACTTTGCTGGTGCTGGAGCAGGCGGCCAAGCTGTCAGAAAAAATCGAAGTCCGTTTTGCCAGTTTAGTACATGACCTGGGTAAAGGGGTTACCCCAACCGAACCGTTACCTTCCCATCATGGTCACGAGCATACGGGTTTACCATTAATCCAGCAGCTGTGTGAGCGCTTACGGGTACCCAATAGTTGCCGTGAACTGGCACTGCTGGTTTGCGAGTATCATCAGCTGGTGCACCGCGCCCAAGAGCTAAAAGCCAGCACCGTGCTGAAGTTTTTCAATGCGATAGATTTATGGCGCAAACCAGAGCGACTGAACGAGATCCTGCTCTGCTGCACCGCCGATCTGCGCGGCCGTACCGGCTTTGAGCAGGCGGAGTATGCGCAGGCGGCTTATTTACAACAGTTAGCAGAGGCCGCACTTAAGGTAACAGCGCAACAGGTCATGGCTACGGGTATCACAGGCCCGGCGATTAAAGAGGCATTGCAACAGGCGCGCTTACAACAGCTGCGACTGCAGGGCCTGAAATGAAGGTTTTGTGACATCGGGCTGTTTTACTTGACAGCTACGGTTCAATCTTTATACTGCGCAGCAATTTTAACCAAAGCGAGGACCCACTGTGGGCGAACAATCTGGAAGTAGGCCGTGGCCTGTTTCAGTAAAAAGCGTCTGATAGTGTAGCTCCTTTGGTGTCTACTCTGTCAGCGACAGAGTAGTGACTGTAATTCTTCGCGAATCCTCTCCTGCTCTACCACAAACAATAACCTTACAACGTATTTTTAGTTGCGCACTGCAACTGAGATCGTCAACTGGTGTTTTGTTTGAGCCTTTTTACCGTTTCAGGCACTCTCTACCCATTTAATCTGTTAACTAACGCATTCTGCTGCCGTTTTTTGTGCGCGCATCGCTATCCACCTTATTTAGCGTGGTGATGTTGCACGCCTCCAAATGTCTTGGCTTGTTGAATGTTGCCGTTAAAACCTGATTAGACCTAACTGTTAGCCCTGGTGGCCGCTTCGCCCTAACCGAAGAGGAACAGGCACATGTTACAGCAGAACCATGTTGCTTTGCGTGATGCAACCTTAGCCCCATCCAAATCGTTAGTCCTTACCCGGCTTGCTCTGAGCCTGAGCCTGGCGGCTATTACGCTACCTGCCTTAGCAGGTAGACCAATGCTAAACGACGATGCCACCATCGTCGACCACTGTCAGCTGGAAAGCTGGGTTGAACGCCAGGCTGGCGCCAATACCTTTTGGGCGGTACCGGCCTGCCGGGCCTTTGGCGTGGAATGGGGTATTGGCCTTGCCAAAACACCGGGCGGCGAACCACAGCAGTATGCCTTTGCGGCCAAGACCGAGCTGAAAACGCTTGAGAGCAATGGCTTTGGTATCACCGCGCAACTGGCTTATCAGTTTGCTGCTGACGCCCGGCAAGAGGGTGATTGGCTGTTAAACCTAGCCTACACCAGAAGCCTGGCAGATGACGCCGTCCTTATTCATACCAACCTGGGCCACCTGAAGCGCGATAGCGCAACAAACGACTGGGTCGCCGGCGTCTCAGCGCAGTTTGCCGTCCGGGAAAATCACTGGGTATTTGCAGAACTGTACCGTGAACAGGCTGGCCGGCCACTTTATCAAATTGGCTATCTGGCGGAGCTGATCCCAGAGCGGTTACAGCTCGACTTCAGCTACAGCAACAGCCTTGGCCGCTCGGGTCGTGCCGACCTGTTCACTGCCGGCCTGGTATTTTTCTTTAGCCTGCGCTAGCGTCTCACTGGCGGCAGGCTAAAAACAGCATTTAATGCAAAGGCATCTCCGCCTTCAAAACCTGATGCCGTTAATGAAAGAAGGTTAAAAACACCAGCAAACCAGCACCTAACAACAGCCGGTAAATAACAAAGGGTAGCATCCCCATCCGGCTGATAATTTTTAAGGAGAAGTGGATACAAATCAGGGCACTGATAAAGGATAAACCCAGGCCAGCAGCCAGCGCGGGTAAATCATAGGCTTGTGGCTCTTTTAATAGCTTACTGGCCTGATAACCACCAATCAGTACAATAATCGGGATCGACAATAAAAACGAGAAACGGGCGGCGCTGGCTCGATCCAGCCCCAGCATCAAGCCTGCGGTCATGGTAATCCCTGAGCGTGAGGTGCCCGGGATCAGCGAAATGGCCTGGGCAACGCCAATAATCAACACCTGGCGCCAGCCCATCTTTTCCATCACAGTATGTTGTTTGGCAGTGGCATCGGCATACCAAAGTAAGGAGCCGAAGATCAGGGTGGTAATGGCAATCACCCAGGGCGAGCGCAAATAGGTTTCAATGGCGCTGGCAAAAATCAGCCCGGCCAAACCTGCCGGTATAGTGGCAGCGATAACCATCCAGGCTAGTGTGCCATAAGTGCTTTGTTTACCGCGGCAGGAATTGACCCAGCCTACAGTAAGTTGGCCGATATCCTGTCGAAAATACAACATCACCGCCAATAAGGTGCCGACATGCACCGCGACATCAAAAGCAATGCCCTGATCTTCCCAGCCGAAAATGGCGGACGGCAGAATCAAATGGGCGGAGGAAGAAATAGGTAAAAATTCGGTAATACCCTGAATAATCGACAGGATAATCACTTCAAGCATGCTCAAGATTAGTCACTCCATGAAAAATCAATTGGCCAGAGTTTCTGGGGTTTGTTGTAGTTTTGCCACAAAGTCGCGTAGCTTAGTTGGGTTAACGGATGAATTTGTTCCGCGGCAATTTCGGCCAACGGCCAGAGTACAAACGCATTTTCGGTTATCTCACCACGGGGCAGCTCAACCGGCTGCTGACACACCAGCTGATCGTAGGTTAGTAAATCCAGATCCAGAGTGCGACCACAAAATTTTTCCGCACCGCGCACCCGGCCAAACTGATCTTCAATTTCTTTTAACAGCGTGACGCACTCGGTCAGACTCAGCGTCGTTTCGACACCGACCACCAGATTATAAAAAGGGTCGCCGTTAAAACCGACCGCTTCGCTTTCATACACTGAGGATAGGGTCAAAGCACCAAAATGTTCGGCCAGTTTACGTACACCAGCGCGCACGTAGTGCTCCCGGTCGATATTCGAGCCGACGCTAATATAAATCAACGCCATTAGCTTAGCGCCTCGCGGCTACGCTGAATGCTGACACCAACGGTTTGCGCCGCAGGCACAGCACCCGGCTTGTACACTGTGACTTTAACATCCTGGGTCGCAAACTCGCTGAGCAGCAGCTGGGCAACCCGCTCGGCCACAGTTTCGATCAGTTCAAGCGGTTGCGCAGTAATCAACGTCACCACCCGTTCACTAATCACCGCATAGTCCAGCGTGTGGCGCAGTTCGTCACTGTGTCCGGCCAGGCTCAGATCATAACTGAGTTCCAGATCCAGCAATAAGCGCTGCTTGATCTGTTTTTCCCAGTCGTAAACGCCAATCACCGTATCAACGGCAAGTTGCTTGATAAAAACGATATCCATCCGGTGAATTCCGCATTGCGTTATTTTTCGTTTCAGGTAGGCTGGTCGGATAGGTGAAATGCAGGAACACCCGTATTCTGCTGCCCGAATAAACTGTCGTCATAGTATCGCAAAAATGGGTGCTGAGGAACCACGGAATGACCCTGCTGATCCTGATCATGATGTTAGCTGCTTACCTGCTGGGTTCGATTTCGTCGGCCGTGCTGGTGTGTCAGTTATTTCGTCTGCCGGATCCGCGCTTTCATGGCTCAGGTAATCCCGGCACCACCAATGTGCTGCGCCTGGGTGGTAAATTGCCAGCGGTATTGGTGCTGGTCTTCGATATCCTGAAAGGCACTATCCCGGTCTGGGGCTCATACTTTCTGAAAATTGAACCACTGTGGTTGGGGATTATTGCGATTTGCGCCTGCCTGGGGCATATCTATCCATTATTTTTTGGCTTTAAAGGCGGCAAAGCCGTGGCCACTGCCTTTGGCGCCATGATGCCGATTGGACTGGATCTGGCGGGCTTGCTGATTGGTACCTGGCTGCTGGTAGTATTACTGACCGGTTATTCGTCGCTCGGTGCGCTGATCACCGTCGCGCTGGCGCCGCTCTTCACCTGGTGGATCAAACCACTCTATACCTTGCCGGTACTGATGCTAAGTATCCTGATTATTGCCCGTCATCATGAAAATATCCGCCGACTCTACCGCCGGCAGGAAAGTAAGATTTGGGATAAATCCAAGCGGGTACGCGAATAACCCGCTTGCGACCGTTTCCATAAGTGCCGCGTTAAATCGCTGGCAGCTGCTCCAGTGGCCAGCGTGGCGTAACACCAATCGATAAATCCTGTTGCTGCCCGGCTTTTAAACGCTGGTAACCGGCAAAGGCAATCATAGCGCCGTTATCGGTGCAAAATTCCTTACGTGGATAATACACTTCCCCTTTCAGGCTTTGCATTAATGCCGCCAGTTGCTGGCGTAGTGATTCATTAGCACTAACACCACCGGCAATTACCAGCCGCTTGTAGCCGGTTTGCTCCAAAGCGCGGCGGCATTTAATCAGCAAAGTATCCACCACTGCCTGCTGAAAAGAGGCGGCGATATCAGCCTGCACCTGTGCCGAGTTGCCTTCTTTTTGAATCACCATCGAGGCCGCGGTTTTTAAGCCGCTAAAGCTAAAATCCAGCCCGGGACGATCGGTCATCGGCCGCGGAAAGCTGTACTTTTTCGCATCGCCCTGCGTGGCAAGTTTCGCCAGTAAAGGCCCGCCTGGATAATCCAGCCCCATCAGCTTGGCCGTTTTATCAAAGGCTTCACCGGCGGCATCATCTATCGACTCCCCCAATAACTGATACTGACCGATACCTTTCACCGCCACCAGCTGGGTATGGCCGCCTGAGACCAGCAACGCCAGAAACGGAAACTGTGGCGATTTTTCTTCCAGCATCGGCGCCAACAAATGGCCTTCCATATGATGTACCGCCAGTGCCGGTTTTTGCCAGGCAAAGGCTAAACTACGGCCCAAGGTTGCCCCGACCAGTAACGCACCCGCCAGGCCGGGGCCGGCGGTGTAGGCGACGCCATCGATATCGGCAGCGGTTAAACCGGCTTCACTGAGCGCCTGCTTGATCAGTGGCAGGGTTTTACGGACGTGATCGCGAGACGCCAGTTCAGGCACCACGCCGCCATAATCGGCATGTAGCGGGATTTGGCTATACAATACATGGCTAAGCAGGCCGCGCTCACCATCGTAGATGGCAATGCCGGTTTCATCACAGGACGTTTCTATTCCCAGTACTCGCATGTATTAAACCTCAATTTCGGGCGTTAAAGCGGGAAAAAGATCGCTAAGTGCAGCACACTTCGCTATACTCCTCGCCCTTAAAAACGTGCATTGTAGCGGCTTGGCGCCCTGGTCGCCAGAGGATCTGATTTAAGATCGCACAAGCGCTTTACTTTAGTGGTGCTTTTTGCGTAGAATACCGCACCATTTTTAATCGTATTGGTTAACGAAAACCAGTTTTGGCCTGAGGTGAGAATTTAATGCCTGTAGTTAAAGTAAAAGAGAACGAACCGTTTGACGTAGCCCTGCGTCGCTTCAAGCGCTCATGTGAAAAAGCCGGCGTTTTAGCTGACGTACGTGCAAAAGAGTTCTACGAAAAACCAACGTGGATCCGCAAGCGCAAGAAAGCTGCTGCTGTTAAGCGTCACGCGAAGAAAATGTCTCGCGAAAACGCACGTCGTATCCGCCTGTACTAAGTTACAGCTGCCGGATAACGGTGCAGGGCTCACCAGCCCTGGTTTAAATGCTTTATCTGCACACCGTGTTCTATGAACACGGTTTGTCTTTTTCTAAGACCCGAATAAAAAGGACAACAGTGGCAGGACAAATTCCCCGTCAATTTATCGATGAGCTACTGGCCCGCACGGACATAGTAGAACTGATTGATAAGCGCGTACCGCTTAAAAAAGCCGGTAGCCGCAATTACACGGCCTGCTGCCCTTTTCATAACGAAAAATCTCCGTCTTTTACTGTCAGCCCGGATAAGCAGTTTTACCATTGCTTTGGCTGCGGCGCACATGGCAATGCCATCAGCTTTATGATGGAATTTGAGCAGTTGGAATTTGTTGAAGCCATTGAAGAGCTGGCTAAAGATCTGCATCTGGAAGTGCCACGCGAAAAAGGCCAATTTAATAACAGACCACAAGCCCAGGCTGATGACTACACGCTAATGCAACAAGCGGCCAGTTATTATCAGCAGCAACTGCAGCAACATCCGAAAGCCGCAGAGGTGCAGGCCTATCTGACCAAACGCGGCCTGAGTGCGCAGAGTATTACCGACTACCAGCTGGGTTACGCGCCAGAGAGCTGGGATGGGCTGCTGAAGCATTTTAACGCCAACAGTAAAGCCAAACGCGACCAGCTCTACGATTTAAAACTGATTAGCCGCAACGACAACGGCCGCGAGTTTGATTTTTTCCGTGATCGCTTGATGTTCCCCATTCGCGACAAGCGCGGCCGGGTGATTGCTTTTGGTGGCCGGGTACTGGGTGATGGTCAGCCTAAATACCTGAACTCACCGGAAACCCGGCTATTTCACAAGGGCCGTGAGCTGTATGGCCTGTATGAAGCGCGGCAGCAACCGGGCCATCTGGAACGGTTACTGGTGGTCGAAGGCTATATGGATGTAGTGGCATTAGCGGAACACGATATCCGCTTTGCGGTGGCCTGCTTGGGCACCGCCACGACCTCAGATCATTTTCATACGCTGTTTCGCTATACCAGCCAAGTGATTTGCTGCTACGACGGTGACCGCGCCGGTCGTGATGCCGCCTGGCGCGCGCTGCAAAATGCCCTGCCACAGCTCAAAGACGGTGTGGAGCTAAAATTTGTATTTTTACCCGATGGTGAAGACCCGGACTCGCTGGTGCAAAAAGAAGGCAAAGCCGCCTTTTTAGCACGGTTGGCACAAGCAAGGCCTCTCAGCCAATATTTATTTGAGCATTTACTGGCTGAAAGCGACCCCAACTCCGATGCCGGTAAAACCGCGCTGGCGGCTAAGGCTACGGAGCTGATCCGACAGGTACCGGGCACCTACTATCAGGAACAGCTGAGCAGCAAGCTGGATAATTTACTCGGCCGCCAAAGTGCCCGCACAACCAAAGCTCAGGCCAAAGCACGGCCAACGGCACCATCGACCACGCTAAAAATAACCCCAATGCGCCGGGCTATTGCCCTGTTGCTGCAAAATCCGGGCTTAGTGCAGGTCATGCCGGATGCCCCCGAGCTGGCCGACGCCGCCTTGCCGGGCATCAATTTATTGCTGAGCCTGCAACAGCATATTCTGACGAAACCCGGGGTTACCACAGCACAATTACTGGAATACTGGAGAGATCTGCCAGAGCATACCATACTGTTAAAGTTAGCAAGTTGGGAACATCAAATCGCGCCCGAGCAGCTGACGCAGGACTTCCTCGATACCTTTCATTCGATTGAGGATTTATATCTGCAACAACGGCTGGAAGCGCTGGAACGAAAAGACAAGTTACAACAACTGACAAAAACCGAGTGGCAGGAATATCATTTGCTGCTGCAAGCGCTGAAAAGCAAAAAACCGCGTCCGGTGAGTTAACGGCGGCTGGCTAGAAAAGCCCCGCTTTGTTATAATCGCTAGTTCGCATTTTTAGATTAACAACTTTGGTGGAAGATAAGTCTCTATGGAGCAAAGTCCTCAGTCGCAGTTAAAACTCCTGATCCTGAAAGGTAAAGAGCAAGGGTATCTGACCTTTGCCGAAGTGAACGATCACCTTCCACAAGACATTATCGACTCTGATCAGATCGAAGATATTATTCGCATGATCAACGATATGGGCATTCAGGTATTTGAAAGTGCCCCAGACGCTGATGATCTGATTATGTCTGATGCCACCGCCGATGAAGACGCGGTAGAAGAAGCGGCTCAGGCCCTGGTTAGCGTAGACAAAGAGCTGGGTCGTACTACCGATCCGGTACGGATGTATATGCGGGAAATGGGTACCGTGGAACTACTGACCCGCGAAGGCGAGATTGATATCGCCAAGCGGATCGAAGACGGTATCAACCAGGTGCAAACCTCAGTCGCCGAATATCCGGAAGCCATTACTTACCTGCTGGAACAGTGGGACAAGTACGAAGCAGAAGAAATCCGCTTAAGCGATATCGTGTCTGCTTTCGTTGACCCGAATGAAGTCGATGATGCCCCGGTAATGGGTAGCAATATCGGCTCCGACTTACCGGAAGAACATCAGGACGACAGTTCTGATACTGACGATGACAGCGACGAAGACGGCGATGCCGACAGTGATGACGGCGACAGCGGCCCGGATCCGGAGCTGGCAAAACAAAAATTTGCCGAGCTGCGTACCCAGTACGAGGTGACCCGCAATTCGATCGTGCAAAACGGTCGTGAGCATCCCACTACCAAAACCGAAATTGAAAAGCTAAGCGAAGTCTTCCGCTGCTTCCGCCTGGTACCTAAGCAATTCGACCGCCTGGTTAAAAACATGCGTGAGATGATGGACCGGGTGCGGGTGCAGGAACGGCTGGTAATGAAACACGCCGTTGAATACGCCAAGATGCCGAAGAAAAACTTCGTTAAAGCCTTTACCGGCCACGAAACTTCAACTGCCTGGGTTGATGCCGAAATCAGTGGCAACAAACCCTATTCAGCAAAACTGGCCGAAGCCAAAGACGAATTATTCCGCTGTATTGAAAAGCTGAAAAAGATCGAAGAAGAAACTGGCCTGAGTATCTTTAAAATTAAAGATATCAACCGCAGGATGTCGATTGGTGAAGCTAAAGCCCGCCGCGCCAAGAAAGAAATGGTAGAGGCGAACTTGCGTCTGGTGATCTCGATTGCCAAAAAGTACACCAACCGCGGCTTGCAGTTCCTGGACTTAATTCAGGAAGGTAATATCGGCCTGATGAAAGCGGTAGATAAGTTCGAATACCGCCGTGGCTATAAGTTTTCAACTTATGCGACCTGGTGGATCCGCCAGGCGATTACGCGCTCTATCGCTGACCAGGCGCGGACTATCCGCATCCCGGTGCATATGATTGAAACCATCAACAAGCTGAACCGTATTTCACGGCAAATGCTGCAAGAGATGGGCCGCGAGCCGTCACCAGAGGAATTATCAGAACGGATGCAAATGCCGGAAGATAAGATCCGTAAGGTACTGAAGATCGCCAAAGAGCCGATTTCAATGGAAACGCCGATTGGTGATGATGAAGATTCGCATCTGGGCGACTTTATCGAAGACTCCAGCGGTGAATCACCACTGGACTCTGCGACCATGGAAAGCCTGAAAAACGCCACTAACGAAGTACTAGCCGGCTTAACCGCCCGCGAAGCCAAGGTACTGCGGATGCGTTTTGGTATTGATATGAATACCGACCATACCCTGGAAGAAGTGGGCAAACAGTTTGACGTAACGCGTGAGCGGATCCGGCAAATTGAAGCCAAGGCCCTGCGTAAGCTGCGCCACCCTTCACGCTCTGAAGTGCTAAAAAGCTTCCTGGACGAGTAATTACAGTTCTGTCCGCTAGAAACCAAAGGCGCTATTTAGCGCCTTTGGTGTTTTAAGCGTTATCAGCGTAAAAAAGCAGCAACCAATTGAAGTTAGTGTCAGAAGCCGGATGACAAAGTTAGTAAAAGTTTTTATACTGCCTCGCGTTTGCATGGCCCCATAGCTCAGTTGGTTAGAGCACTCGACTCATAATCGATCGGTCGCTGGTTCGAGTCCAGCTGGGGCCACCATCTCCCCTGATTTACTTCAGAAAAATCAATAGCGTAAAAGCTTTATAACTTTGCTGTCGCGCCCTCTGTCATGGCTTTATAGGCTAACTTAAACTTACACTGAGCTCTAGTAATGCGTTCTTTACCGTTATCACTTTAATGTGATTTCTGCATTCATCTTCATAAGGCTTCTGGCAATTGGCAATCCGTTTTAGCCGTGCGCTGTTAATAGCTCACACAATGGCTGGTTAATATAGTAATTGCCACGGCCTATTTTTTGTTTCTGTAAAAACCCATGCTCAACCAGCAACTCCAGATACTTCGTCGCCGTAATACGGCTCACACTTAACTCCTCCACCAGAAATTCGATCTTGGTATAAGGATGAGAAAACAGATTATTTAATAGCCCCTGGCGATAAATTTTCGGTAGCTGCTCGCGCAACCGGTGTTTTACATCTTGCATCAAGATTTTGATATTGGTGATCAGGTTGATGGTATCTTGAGCAGTTACCGTAATACCGTCCAGCATATACAACAGCCAAGGCTCCCAGTTACCTGTTTCACGCACCTGCTGCAATTGTATGTAGTAATCAGCTTTATGCGTAATAATAAAACGGCTTAAATACAATACCGGCAGGTTGAGTAAGCCTTTCGCCACCAAGTACAGAATATTGATAATGCGCCCGGTACGGCCATTGCCATCGTAAAACGGGTGAATACTTTCAAACTGATGGTGGATCAGTGCCATCTTAACCAGTGGATCCGCGTCACAAAGGCTATCGTCATTGATATACTGCACTAAGTTAGCCATAAGCTGGCTGATCTCATTAGCATGTTGTGGCGGTGTATACACTACTTCACCGGTACGGGCATTTTTTAGTGCTGTGCCGGGTAAACGGCGTAAACCCGCCTGATTATGCTCTAACTGTTGCTGTACGGCTAAAATATCATCCAGCCGGATTAAGCCAGTTTGCCTGACGGTAACAAAAGCTTGTTTCAGTGCGAAAGCATAGTCTTGCACTTCTTTGGTTGCCGGATTGGTTAACGCTTCTTCAAACAAGTTGGCTTTGTAAAGCTCATCATGGGTGGTGACAATATTCTCCACCTCCGAGCTGTCTTTCGCTTCTTGCAAGGCGAGAGTGTTAATTAAGATGGCTTCATTCGGGATACTGGCAGCTACCCCTTTAAGCTCTGCCAGATAACGATGGGCTTCAGCCGCTTTTTTCAGCACATTGCGGGTTTCCCAAATAGCTATATCTGCCAGTGGTAACTGAGGTAAGTTATTATGCATAGAAAATCGCTTTTTCTAATCTTGTGGTGAGCAATATACATAGAAAAACGCAAAACTTATACATAACGTAATCTAAATGTATAAAAAATAGAAGAAGCTATACATAAATTTCGATAGCAACGGCTTCAAGCATATTGCTCCCTCACATAGCCTCGCTTAACTCCGAAAGCACCTGGTCCAACGAGCTTACGCACAAAAAACCACTTGGCGAATCTCAAACCTAATTTTTACTCTACAACCGCTGCACACCAAACCGAACCTGCACCCCAACCTGGCGATATAAGCCTGTTAAATACTGCTGCAATGACTGGGCTAAATCGTCCTGTGGGCAATCGCACCATAACAAAAAGTGCGGCGGCATAACGCTGCGCTCTTGTTGTGATGGCGGGTTACAATCACTGCGGATCACAAAGTTAGCTGATCCGGGTAAGGTCAGCCGGCTTGGGATTATGCCGCGAACAGTGATCTGCCGGCTCAGATATTGGATCTGGGTACTTTCATCGGCCTGGCCGCTAAATTGCTCAGTAAAGTCATCGATCTGCATTGGCAAGCGTTGCTGTGGCAAGCCCAGCTGCTGCAGTAAAGCGTAGCTGAGCCAAAGATCATTATTGCCTGTTGGACCCAACCATTCAGGCTGGAAAATAAAACTTTGCAGCTCAAAACAGTACTGTATTACCAACACCGGCTGCATACCAGTGCCCTGTAATTGCAACAGCTGACTATCAAAGCTGGTGACTGCCCGATTACGGATATCGAGGCTGAGAAAGGCCTGTAATTGCTGCGCTGACGGTAACGGTGACGCAGCATCTTTCCCGGCAGCTACCGCAGTAGCCGTTTGTGGTGTTACCAGCCAGAGTTGCCCGGCAGCCATAGCCTGCGCGCCGTAAAGCAAGGCACTGAACAGTAAACAAGCGATAAGGTTACGCATCAGAACTCTCCCGCGTTGAGCTGGTAACAGGTCCGCAAATATCAGCGAAACCGCTACTAATTTGTACAGACAAGCAAAGCCTAGTCAGGCAAGGGTGCCTTTACCAGCATCCAGATCAAAGTTTCAGCATTTTTCTATAAAGTATTGAAAAGCTAAAACTGTCGTCTTACTGTCAGCTGACAGTAGGCGGACTGGCAGGGTATTGTCGTCACGCTTGTCAGGTCCGGCACACTGTAATAGGGGTAGACCAACCGAGGAGAAAGATGATGACTAACCAAACCGACGCTACCCTGAGTTTTTTTGACTATGGCGACCACACTATTAAAGTCATGTGCTCAATGAGCAGTGGCAAAGAACAGGTTTATGTCGATGAACAGCTGGTATCGGAAAAACGCAGTTTTCGCTATCACTCAACTCACCAGTTTGAGCTTGATGGCAAAAAAGCCGAGATCCGGGTTAAAGTTGCCAGCATTTTTAAAGGGCCCTACTACATCGAGTTTTCGGTCGATGGCAAAACCATTGATAGTGACGAATGGGATCTGGCCCGGATGCTGGCGCACCTGAAACAACTACGGCAACAGCAGCCGTTGTGGCAGCGTCTTGGTGTATATTTTATGTTCGGTTTACTGGGCGGTGCCTGCGGTGCCCTGATTGGCTACAGCCTGGCTATCTGGTTTAAGGGGTAAGCTATGCAACTGAATCCACAGCTTATCCGGCAGCTTAGAACCGAAAAAGGTTGGACCCAGCAACAACTGGCCGAAATTTGCGCCCTAAGCCTCAGAACCATTCAGCGGGTGGAAGTACATGGCATTGCTTCACTGGAAACCAGTAAAGCCCTGGCCGCCGCCTTTGCGTTAGACCGACAACAATTAACATTACAAACAAACGCTGAGCCGGCAGCAGATGCCCGTGGCGGTGTGCCGCTTTGGGTGCCTGCCGTAACCTTTCTGGCAGGTGTTTTGTGTGGCGGCGTATTACTGCTGCAGTTTACGCCCTGAGCCACTGACCTAGCGCAGGGCGCCCGCCCTGCGATGGTCCTGAAATTTATGAGCTTTGCCGGATTTTTAGTGGCAGAGCGCGCCGGAACAGGTAAGGTACAGGCAACAATCATTGCTATTGAGGTTCTATGAAACTGTTTCCCCTGGCCGGTCTGGTGACGGCCCTTAGCATCATTCCTGCCCTGGCAGTTAACCCAGCCGCGGCCAATACCACTAACAATGCAGCGACTTCAGAGCTCACGCCACTGCAGGCCGAAGATATTTTCCGTCTGGCCGGTGCCAGCGATGTACAGATTTCCGCCGATGGTAAACGGATTGTCTATGTGCGCCAGCAGAATAATATTATGACTGACCGCACTGAAAGCAGCTTGTGGCTGCTGGATCTGGCAACCGGTGCCCATTACCCGTTGTTTGCCGACAAGTTCAACTATAGCCAGCCACGCTGGGCACCGGATAATAACCGAATTGCCTTTGTGTCAGACCGTGATGGCAGCAGCCAGATCCAGGTACACTGGTTAAACGAACAAAAAACTGCGGCGATCAGCCAGCTGCAAGTTCGGCCCAGTCAGCTCAGCTGGTCGCCGGACGGACAGCAACTGGCGTTTCTGGCTGAGGTGGCCGCACCGGCAACCGACTTTGCCAAAAGCGTCTATCAACCGCGCAAGCCGGCTAACGCAAACTGGTCAGCCAGCCCAATAGTGGTTGAACGTACCTACTATCAGGCCGATGGCCGCGGCGTAATGCGCTCAGCTTATGCACAAGTCTTTGTGGTTCCGGCGTCAGGCGGTGTCGAACAGCAACTGACCAGCGGCCCTTACCAGCATAGCGGGCCATTGGCCTGGACGGCGGATAGCAAAGCGCTGATTTTCCCGGCCAACCGCCACCCGGATTGGGAGCTGCAAAGCCGGCAAGCCGATTTGTATCAGGTAGATGTGCATAGCCGGCAGCTTAATCAGTTAACCCGTTTAGACGGGGAAGAAGCTGAGCCGAGCCTGTCACCCGATGGCAAAACTCTGGCCTTTACCTATACCCGTCCGGATGCGGTCTCTTATGTAAATAGCAAACTGAAGTTGCTGGATCTGCGCTCAGGCGAGATCCGGATGCTGGCAGCGGAACTGGATCGCAGCGTCGAAAGCCCAAGCTGGGTGAATAATTCGACGCTGACCTTTCAGTACACCGATCGTGGTCAAACCAAGGTTGCGCAAATTAGCACCCGCGATCGGATGACCGATCTGGTGGCCGATTTAGGCGGCACCAGTTGGGGCCGGCCTTATCTGAGCGGCATGTATAGTGTGGCCGCAAACGGCACTGTCGCCTATACCCAGGGTAGCAGCCAGCGCCCGGCTGAAGTGGCAGTTTTTAGCAATGGCCGCAGCCGCACGCTAACGGATCTAAATGGCGGTTTATTATCGCAGCGTAAGCTGGGCCAGGTACAGGAACTGCGTTATACCTCTGCTGCCAGTAACGAAGAAATTCAGGCCTGGTATATTACGCCGCCTGATTTCGATCCCAGCAAAAAATATCCGCTGATCCTGGAAATTCATGGTGGACCACATCTGGCCTATGGTCCGCAGTTTGCGGCTGAACTGCAACGCTATGCCGCAGCAGGCTATGTGGTGCTGTATAACAACTACCGTGGTAGCACCAGCTATGGTGAGCGTTTTGCCATGTTACTGCACTACAACTACGCGTCAGAGCATGATTTTCAGGATCATATGTCGGGGGTTGATGCCATGCTGGCCAAAGGCTTTATTGACGAGAACAACCTCTTTATTGCCGGTGGCTCTGCCGGAGGGATCGGCACCCTTTATGCGGTAGGCCTGACCAACCGCTTTAATGCCGCCGCAGCGACAAACCCAGTGGTGAACTGGACCTCGAAGGTGCTATCCGCCGACAGCTATGTCGGTCAGATCCGCAATCAGTTCCCCGGTATGCCCTGGGATCAGCAGGCGCACTACTGGCAGCGCTCGCCGTTATCGCTGGTTGCCAATGTCAGTACGCCGGTACTGCTCTTTACCGGTGAGCAAGACCGCCGCACGCCAATGGCCGATACCGAGCAGTACTATCAGGCGTTACGGCTGCGACAAATCGATAGTGTGATGGTGCGGGTACCGGATGCCAGCCATGGCGTGACCAACCGGCCATCCTGGATGATTGCCAAAATTGAGCATGCACTGGCCTGGTTTAAGCGCTATCAGAAAGACTAACCTAGCTTAACAACTGCGGCGCTGGCATTGCCCGGCGCCGCTGCTTATCCTGATACATCGCCACATCGGCCAGACTAAGCAGCAAATCAATATCCTGGCTATCACCACTATGCCAGCTTACCGCTCCCAGGCTGGGGCCATGATACAGTAGCTTAAAGTCACCCAGCGAAAATACCCCACTGCAACATTGCCGGATCCGGTTAATAATCAGCTCACTTTGCTCGGTTGAAATCTCCGGTGCCTGACACAGCAACACAAACTCATCGCCTCCCTGACGGGCGACAAAATCCCCTTTGCGCAGAACCTGTTGTAAGCGCTGGGCAATTTGCCGTAAGAACTCATCCCCGGTTTCATGACCGAACTGGTCGTTAATCAGCTTAAATTTATCCAAATCGACGAAGATCAGATAAAAACCCAGTTGTTGCCGGACACCTCTGGCGATCAGCCGTTCCAACTCTTCCAGTAGATAGCAACGGTTCGGTAAACCCGTTAAGGCATCATGCCGGGCGTGGTAAGTAAGTTGCTGGTTTGCATCCAGTAACATGCTGTGCTCATCCAATCTGGCGGCCAGCAGGGATAAAGAATTACTGATGCCGGAAAGAATTAATAATTGCTCAGAGCAGCCACTATCCGCCAGTTGTAAGGCCAGCAAACCGGCAACCGGCTGTTGCCCAACAAAGATATTAATCAGATAAGCCGGGGCATCTAACAGTTCAGGCGGGCGAAACTCCGGGTTGAGGGGAACAACATTGCGGCAACGATCCTCTGCGCTCAGCGTAGCAAGCCACTGCGCCAGCGCTTGCTGCAGTGCCTGTTGTGCCGGATCTAACAGCAGTAACTGTTGCTGAGGCGTTTCAAAGGGCAGTAGTTGCTGCCACTCTCCACTTCGCTGCATCACCTGGGCAACTTGCATCACCGCGAGGCTAAGGGATTGGGCGGCAACGCAAATTTCACTAACGGCGGCCAGCAGGCGCAGTTTACCAAGCTCACGCTCGGCGGCGCTGGCCCTAGCTAAGGCAGCATACTGTAATTTATCCCTGGTCCATTGCACACTAACCAATTCGGCACACAGCTGCAGCACCTGCAACACCTCATCCGGGTTGTCCAGCTGAACCTGCTGCGAACTGGCGCCACATAGGGTTCCGCACACCTCGCCACGGGTATCCAGTACCGGCACGCTGAGGTAAGTTTGCAATCCTAATGCTTTGGCTGCGGCAGAGTCTGGCCAGATGTTTGGCACATCATTGGTGATAAAGCGCCCACTTTGCAGCGCTCTTTTACACAGCGTATCGTGCCAGGGCACTTCCAGGCCTTCGGTCAGCTGTAACTGCCCCGCATTTAAAACATATTCAACACGCTGCATGCCAGCATCAACATTAATACTGGTCAGGTAGGTCGACTCCAGGCCGGTTAGCTGCTGAATAAGCCGTAATATCGGCCGGGTTAACTCTTCAACGGTATTAGCGCTGGCAACAAAGCCGGCTAACTGCTTTAACTGTGCGTCCATTGACACCCCATATCGCTACTAATCGGATTAGTTATTAGTGTAGTAGAGCGCCACGCCCTTGTAATAACTTAAATCAAACCACCCAAACAGACATATTTTAACTGGGTATAGTCATCGAGCCCGTAACGCGAGCCCTCTCGGCCGTAACCCGATTGTTTGATACCGCCAAAAGGCGCGGCAGCGTTAGAAATAATGCCTTCGTTCACACCCAGCATACCAACTTGCAATGCCTGCGCCAGCCGGAATACCTGACCCAGCTGTTGGCTATAGATATAGCCGGCCAGACCATAATCGCTGGCGTTAGCTAAGGCTATGGCTTGCTGTTCAGTGCTAAAGCTGGTGATGGCCAGCACCGGACCAAAAATCTCCTGCTGGAATAGCTGCATCTGCGGCGTAACGCCGGTTAGCAGTGTTGGCTCGAAAAACAAGGAGCCGGCCGGATGCGGCTTGCCACCATGCAGCAAGGTCGCGCCTTGGTCGAGCGCATCGTCCAGTAACTGCTGCACCTTAGCCACCGCTTTAGCCTCTATTAAAGGCCCAATAGTCACGCCGGGTTCAGTACCAGCACCGACCTTAAGTGCCTGCACTTTAGGTAACAGGATTTGCAAAAACTGTTCAAGAATAGAGTCTTCGACCAACACCCGGTTGGCACAAACACAGGTTTGGCCGGCATTACGAAACTTGGCGGCAATTAACCCCTCGGCGGCGGCTTCCAGATCGGCACTGGCAAACACGATAAAGGGAGCATTACCACCCAGCTCCATACTGACCCGTTTTACGCCCTCTGCACATTGCTTTAGCAGGGTTTTACCTACAGCAGTAGAGCCGGTAAAACTAAATTTATTGACCAGTGGGTGGGTGGTAAGCACCTCGCCCAGTTGCTGAGCGTTAGTGCCAACCAAGACATTAAAAATTCCGGCCGGTACGCCAGCCCGCTGCGCCAGCTCGGCGCAGGCTAATGCTGAGAGTGGCGTTTGTGCTGCGGGTTTTACCACAAAGCTGCAACCCGCAGCTAACGCAGCGGCCGCTTTACGCATTAACATGGCATTGGGGAAATTCCAGGGGGTAATGGCCGTGACGACTCCCACGGCCTGCCGTAGTACCAGGATCTGTTTATCGGAGGCAGGCGCCGGAATAATATCGCCATAGAGCCGTTTCGCCTCTTCGGCAAACCAGCCCAGGTAAGAGGCGCCGTAACGAATTTCTGCCCGCGCCTCAGCCAGCGGTTTCCCCTGCTCTAACGTCAACAATAACGCCAGATCGGCCTCATGCTGCAACAACAGTTGCTGCCATTCTATCAACACGGCAGCGCGTTCTGCCGCGGCCAGTGCGGCCCAGCCCGGTTGCGCAGCCGCCGCTGCCTCAACTGCCATAGTGGCATCAGCCAGGGTCGCTTCGTCAACCTGCGCCAACGTCTTACCATTTGCCGGGTTTACCACAGCAAAGCGATGGGGGCCTGCTGCTTGCCACTGGCCATTGATAAAAGAGCGGGTTTTAACTAACGCCGGCTCGGTGAGGGCTAACATAGGCGGCACTCCTGCTTAGCAAGGGAATTGCCGCTATTAAAACATGCTCTTAAGACAGATAAAACCTAACTTTGTTATCAGGTTAGCGTTTATATTGGGTAGGACAGTAAGCGCGGTTAATCTCCGGGCTGCGCAGCTTCAGGTGCTTGGTTTTGCGGCCACTGACTCTGGCGCGCCAAAGCCGGAAACTACTCGCCTTTAACTCCGCACGCATAAAACGGATCAGCACACTCTCATTCAGGCCATATAGATTTTCAATCGCTTCAAAGGGGGTACGATCTTCCCACGCCATTTCGATAATGCGCGAGCGCTGCTCATCATTAAAGGTCATTGGCATCCTCCATTACCGCATAACGCTGATATAGCTCCAGCGGTGCAAACTCCGAAAAAATATTGAGAGCCATAATGACTTATCAAAAAACCATAATGGTGATTAAACGTATAAACTGAGCTAACCGATTGCCTGGCAGGAAAATTTTTATGCGTTTTTATTGGCTGTTATTGTTATTACTCGCAGGCTGTACCAGTGTGCCGGAAAAGGTGACGCCGGTCAGCCCTTTTGAGCTGGAGCGCTATCTAGGTACCTGGCATGAAATCGCGCGGCTGGACCACTCGTTTGAACGCGGTTTAACGCAGGTAACGGCGGAATATAGTTTGCGTGATGATGGCGGTATCAGCGTCCTTAATCGGGGCTATGATGCGACAAAAGAGCGCTGGAAAAGTGCTACCGGCAAGGCGTATTTTGTTGGCGACAGCAATACCGGCCGCTTAAAGGTGTCATTTTTCGGGCCTTTTTATGGTGGCTATAATATTGCCAAGCTGGATCCGGATTACCAGATAGCCCTGGTGGTCGGGCCCAATCTGGATTACGCCTGGCTGCTGGCCCGCAAGCCACAGTTGTCCGCTGCAGAATGTGCGCCCTATCTGGCCGAAGCCGAACGCATTGGCATTGCCCTGGATCAGCTGATCTGGCTGGCGCCTTGTAGCTAGCCCAAAAAAACGCCGGCACTGCGCTTTGCACAGGCCGGCGTACTGTTGTGTTAAAGGTGGAATTAAGCTCGCGCTGGGATCCGCTCTAGTACGGCCAACAGCAGCTGCCAGTACTGACCGACAGTTTCGATATTAACCATCTCATCCGGACCATGTGGGTAGCGGATAGTTGGGCCAATCGACACCATATCCATCTCTGGGTACGGCTTTTTAAACAAACCGCATTCCAAACCGGCATGGATCACCATAATCACCGGCTCTTTGTTATAGATTGCCTGATAAGTATCTTTAACAATCGCCATGACCGGCGAAGCTGGATCGGGCTTCCAACCCGGATAAGCACCACTGAACTTCACCGCAACACCAGTCAGGGCCGCTAATGATGCCAGGGTGCTCTCAACCTGCTCGCGGCCGGAGTCGATCAGCGAACGGATTAAACAGACCACCTGAACGGTATCGCCGGTGGTGGTAACGACACCCAGGTTTAATGACGTTTCTACCACACCGGCAATATCGTCGCTCATCCGCACGACACCGTTCGGGCAGGCATTAAGCAGGTGTAGTACCTTATGCTGGCTGTCATTATTCATCACCTGGGCCGGTAAAATGGTCTCGGCTACGGCGAATTTAATCGCCGGCTCCACGGCTGACAGTTCTTGCCGGATCAGGGTTTCAAAGGCGGCTACTGCCTGCTCTAAGCGGGCGCGGTTATCTGCGGCCAGCGTTACGGTAACGCCCGCTTCACGCGGAATCGCATTGCGCAGCGAGCCACCGCTGATTTCACTGACTTTCAGATCCAGTGCTGCCGCCTGCTCAACCAGAAAACGCGCCAGTAGTTTGTTGGCATTGCCGCGGCCAAGATGAATATTCACTCCAGAGTGGCCACCTTTTAAGCCACTTAGGTTTAAACGGTACGCCTGATGACCAGCTGGTACCGGTTGCCATTGCATGGGGATACTAAACTCGGCATCGACACCACCGGCGCAGCCCATATAGATTTCGCCTTCCTGCTCCGAGTCGGTATTAATCAGGATCTCGGCGTCGAGCAGGCCAGCTTCCAGACCAAAGGCACCGGTCATACCGGCTTCTTCGTCGATCGTTAACAGTACCTCTAACGGACCATGTTTAATGTCGTCACTACCTAAAATAGCCAGCGCCGACGCCATACCAATACCGTTATCTGCACCCAGCGTGGTGCCCCGGGCCGTGACCCATTCGCCATCGACATAGGCATCAATAGGATCTTTAGTAAAGTCGTGCACCTTATCGGCATTTTTTTGTGGCACCATATCCAGATGCGCCTGGATCACTACGGTTTTGCGGTTTTCCATCCCCGCTGTCGCCGGCTTTTTAATGATCAGGTTGCCTACCTTGTCTTCCACGACGGTTAAACCTTTATCGCGGGCCCAGGCCTGAATATGCCGGCTAAGCGCCTGCTCATGTTTGGACGGATGTGGGATAGCACAGATTTGAGCGAACCATTGCCATAGCGGCTGCGGGTATAACTGCGGGTATAAACTGGAAATAGCGGTCACAACAACTCCTGATCAAGGGGCAGAGAAATTGTCGTGATTTTATCACAACCTGTATCGCAGGCGCATAAGCCACCGGCTAATCGCCGGCGGGCTGCGATTAATAACGTAAAGCCGGATAGACAGTCGTCAGCTATTTCTTACAACTGACGGCTTTAACCCATTAACATCCAGATTGCGACGCCAAACATCAGGCTGGCACCAATGCGGTTTAAATACTGTACTCTGTTGGTTTTCGCCAGAAACAACGCCAGCGCCTTACCGCCACTGGCATACAACAGCATAGAGCCAAACTCCAGCAGCAGAATAATGGCCACCAGCACCAGCAATTGCGGCCAAAACGCCAGTTTGCTATCGATAAAGGGCGGTAATAACGCCATATGAAAGGCCCAGCCTTTGGGGTTAGACACGGCGGTAATAAAGCCCTGACTAAACAAGGTGCGCCGCGGTAACAACACCGGCGCTGTGCCCAGCTGCGGCAGCGCCAGTTTGCCTTTGGCGCGCCACATTTGGATGCCAATATAAGTTAGATAGGCGGCACCAAGCAGTTTAAACCACTGAAACAGGTCCGGAAACTTCAGCATCAGAGCGGCCACGCCTAATACCGCCGCCATGGCAACTAAACCCACGCCCAGCATCTCGCCCCACATCATCCAGAAGGTACGACGCACGCCCTGACTCATCCCCAAGGTCATGGCCAGCGTCATACACATGCCTGGCGTCACAGAAACAAATAAAAAGGTGGGAATAAAAGCGCCCAATAATGTCAGATTAACCATAAGTACCCCGGTAGACTCACCGCTTATTCTGGCGACTTCTACTTATTGCAGCAATAGCTAAACTAACTTTTAGATTATCCTGGTCAACCGCACGCCTCCTTTTGCAGTTAAAACAGCGCCAGAAAAGCAAAATCTAACCGGCAAGCGTCATCCAGCCCCAGACTGGCGCCCGCTTCCTGATCGCTGTTATGCTAGCGCTACTTTGACTGATGCAGATTGAAATCCCTGATGAAAATAGTGGTAAGAAGTTTATTAAAAGGCCTGGCGATTGTACTGCCGTTAATTATTACTATCGAGCTGCTGCGCTGGCTGCTGACCACGATCGAAAGTGCACTCGCTCCAGTGGTGCAACTGCTGATCCCGGCCACCTGGTATCTGCCTGGCACGGCAATACTGTGTTTTGTGATCGCCTGTGCGGTAATTGGTTTTAGCTCGCGCTGGGCAGGTGTGAACTGGCTCTGGCAGTTGCCGGGCAAAGTATTAATGAAACTGCCGGGCAGCAAACAAATTTACGGCATGTTGCAAGATTTAATTGATGTGATGGCCGGCAAGAACTTTAGTGATGGCTCAGTGGTGATGGTGAAGCTGCCGTCATCCGAGATTGAACTGATTGGCATTGTTACCAAACAAGGCGGCCAGGCAGAAGACCGGATGTCGTCACTGATGCAGGAAGAACAACTGGCGGTGTTTATCCCGATGGCCTACAACGTCGGCGGCTACACCATTATAGTGCCACGCAGTTGCACCCGCAGCCTTGATATGAAGCCCGCCGAAGCCCTGCAACTGGTGCTTAGCGGTGGTTTGGGTAGCAGCAAAGCGCCGGGAAAATCATAAGCGCCGCTATCGAAGACAGACCCCCGGCGTTGCTTGCTGTTATTCGAGATCCAGATTTAAAGTGCGCAGCTCTCTTAACGTCTGGGACTGCAACATTTCTAAGGTTTTATGGTGCGGCTCTGGCCGTTGCGTTTGCGCGTCTACCCGCACAAATACGATATCATCGGCAAAGCAGATGGTTTTTTTGGTGGCCTTGTTACGCACCAGACAGCTTACCGTAATAGAGGTTCGGCCCACCGCTTTGGTGGCCAAACCAAACTCGACCACGTCACCCAGCTTAGCCGGGCTTTCAAAACTGATGGCACCCATATGCTTGGTCACCAGGCTATTGGTTTCTAACTGACAAATGGCGTAAATCGCCGCTTCCTCGTCTATCCATTCTAATGCCCTGCCACCAAAGAGGGCATTGGCATAATTTAAATCACCTTGCATCACCAACCGACGGCTTAAAAAACGCATCTTCTCACCTGTAACATCATTGTTTGAACGTTAAGTATATCCCTGTTGGCGTATTGCACCAATGCACCAGCCGCTTTAACGATAGCAAGACTGCCGCCATTTTGCGATATCCGCTGACCGGCCAACCGATAGCGTCACTCCGCCTCTGACAGTTTCGACTACACTTGATCACAACCACAAACCACACCTTAATTGCAGGAGATGCATAATGTCAGGCAATACCATAACCCTACATCGGGTAGTAAAGGCCCCGCCAGAGCGGGTTTATCGCGCCTTTTTAGAGCCGGAGGCGTTAGTAAAATGGTACCCACCGCATGGTTTTACCTGCCGGGTACTGAGTATGGACGCCCGGGTTGGTGGTGGTTATAACATGGCTTTCACTAACTTTAGCAGCGGCAAAAGCCATAGCTTTGCCGGCACTTTCCTCGAGTTAATACCCAATAGCCTGATCCGTCTGAATGACCAGTTTGACGACCCTAATTTACCTGGCCCGATGCAGGTAACGATCCGCTTAAAGCCGGTATTAATAGGCACCGAACTGACGATCGAGCAAAGCGGTGTGCCGGAAGCCATACCGGCTGAATTCTGTTATGCCGGCTGGCAGGAATCCTTGCAGCTGCTGGCGCTGCTGACCGAACCAGAAGTCAACGATTAGGTGAGATAAAAGCGCTGCCATACGGCATTGATTGAGCAAGCAAATAATTTTCTTTGCCGGCTACTGTTTTCAGTGCGCACAAGGCTTTATGATCGCAACCCTGTTATTGCCCTGCGCGATTACCTTCAATGCAAAATATCCTGCTGTATCTGATTACCGTCCTGATTTGGGGTTCGACCTGGTTTGCCATTGAGTTTCAGCTGGGCGAAGTGGCCATTGAAGTCTCGTTGTTGTATCGCTTTGCGCTGGCCGCGGCATTAATGTGGCTGTACTGCTGGTATCGCAAGCTGGATATGCGTTTTTCGCTGCGCCAGCATGGCTTTATTCTGCTGCTGGCCAGCCTGAATTTTGCGCTGAATTTCCTGTTTATCTATCAGGCGCAGCAATATCTGACTTCAGCCATGACGGCGATTGCCTTTACAACGATGTTGCTGATGAACATTATTAACACCCGGCTGTTTTTCGGCAAACCGGTGGCTAAACGTATCTATTTTGGCGCCCTGCTCGGCATTGCCGGCATCGTTGTGTTGTTCTGGCCGGATCTGGACGGTATCGATTTCACCAACACCAGTTTACTCGGCTTAATCCTGATCTTATCCGGCGCCCTGTCAGCGTCCTTTGGCAATATGGTCAGTGTACGTAATTCGCGGGAACAAATGCCGATTATGCAGGTTAATGCCTGGGGTATGCTGTATGGCAGCCTGGTGCTGCTGGCCGCCGCACTAATCAAGGGCCACAGCTTTACTTTTAGTACTGAGCCGGCCTATCTGCTGTCGCTGGTCTACCTCGCGGTATTTGGTTCGGTGATTGCTTTTGCCAGTTACTTTGCGTTACTAAAACAAATAGGCCCGGAAAAAGCCAGCTATACCATAGTACTGTTCCCGTTAGTGGCTGTGGTGCTAAGTACCCTGTTTGAAGATTTTCACTGGACCAGTTACACCTTTAGCGGCTTTGCGCTGGTGTTGCTGGGTAATGCCATCGTCCTAACGCCTTTTGACCGCATTCGGGCCCTGCTTAACCGTGAGCAGCCAAAGCTAGCCAACTGAGGTGCGTAGCAGAGTTAAGTCGCTCTGAAACCTATCGAGGTAGCAGAGTTAAGTCGCTCTGAAACCTATCGAGGTACCAGCGTAAAAACGATAGCAGCGTGGCTAGAACGCCTGTCGCTCCCGTAAAAATCGGGCAAAGCGCGGTATCCCATTGCTGGTGTAACCATTATAACGATAAGTAATTTCGCTACCGATGGCCGGCGGTGTTTGCCGCAAGGCATCGGTTAAGCCGCTGCCAATAGCAAACTCCAGCCCTTCAGGTGTTCTGACAATAAGCGCCCCTACCATGCCCTGATATTTCCCCCTACCAGGCCGATAGCCAATCACTGTCGCTTCGGCATCCTGATAGGTTTTAAGTTTAAGCAAATCTGCGCTGCGGCCGGTTTTATAGTGCGCATCCTGATGATGCAGCATTAAGCCCTCAGCGCCAGCCTGCTCCAGCTGTGTTAACGTTGCCAGTAAGGTTGCTCTGTCCGCAACACGGAACTGTGGTACTACCTGCAGAAAAGGGCTATTTTGCTGCTGTACCAGCAGTTGCATCATCCTGATCCGTTCAGTGAAAGTCCCCTCTGCCTGCGGCAGTTCAAAAATATAATAGGCTAACTGCTGCCACTCACTATTTACTGGCTGCTGCTTGCTCACCGTACTTAAGATTTGTGCAAACTGCTGCCTGGCAAGCCACAGCTCACCATCGAGCGGCCGTGGTGGAAAGTCTGCGGTAAACCAGGCTGGCGCCTGAATAATATTGCCACCACGGGAAATCAGCTGTTTGCCATCCCAGTAAGCCCGCACACCATCCAGCTTTTCACTGACCCAATACTGCCTGACATCAATATTATCCTGATAATCCTGTGCCAACAGCAGATCAGGCTTTGTCACAGCCAAGAGTGGAAAACTACCGAGCACCAGCAAAAAATTAACATTTTAAGCATTATTTTGCTTCCTTTATGCAAAATAGTGAGTGTAGCCGCTGAGCGCCTGAGCGCAACTTAGCTGGATACTGGCTAGACTGAAAACGGTGACAAAAGGCTAACGCGGGTTAATCCAGTACCGGTTTTAGATAGCCTGCGCCCAGTTGCCGCATCTGTTGTTCAACCCAACTGACGCGTTGCTGTAGGTAGGGTGTTAATTGATTCGGATCGCGCCGACGCGGGCTTGGCAACAGTACTGCTAATCTGGCAGCCTGATTGCGGCTTAATTGGCTGGCTGATTTACCAAAGTAATACTGACTGGCCGCTTCCACACCATAAATACCGGGTCCGAATTCGGCGATATTCAGGTATACCTCCAGGATACGCTTTTTGCCCCAAAGCACTTCCAAGCTCAGCGCTAACGCTGCCTCCAACCCTTTTCGCAGCAAACTGCGGCCAGGCCATAACAACAGGTTTTTTGCGGTTTGCTGGGTGATGGTACTGGCGCCACGCAAACCGCCGCCATCGTCAAAGCGCTCCAACGCATTACGGATTTCATCGATATCAACACCAAAGTGCTGCGGGAAGCGCTGATCTTCTGACGCCACCAGCGCCAGCGGTACATGTGGCGGCAATTGTGCTATGTCGATCCACTGCTGCTTAACCGGATACGGGCTTTGTAACATAAAGGCGGTTGTCGGCGGCGGCACAAAACGTAAGATCAGAAGTAAAATTAAGACCAACGCTAACAATAGCAGTGCCAGCTGCAAGGTACGCCAACATAGCAACCCCAGCCAACCGAATACACCGCGCTTCTGCTCTGTCATCTTGCCTCTTTAGTCACTTGCAACCGTCAATTGTTAGTACCCGTTTGCTCATTCGGCGGCGAGTCGATGATAAGCTCCCGATGCACACATACCGCAACATTTTTCGGCCGGATAGGCTTACCCCGCCCTTCCAGATGGGCACGGGTAAAGGCCGCGCCAAACAACAAAATCATCGAAGAATAATTCACCCATAGCAGTAATAATGCCAAAGAACCGGCAGCGCCGTAAGCCGAGGCTGTCGCGGTATAGGCCAGATAAACAGAGATAAAAGAGCGACCGATAGTAAATAACAAGGCGGTAATAAAGGCACCCAGCAACACGTCACGCCAGGCCAGCAGTACGTCGGGCAAAATTTTAAACATGGCGGCAAATAGCAAGGTGATCACCAGTAAGGATAAGCCCCATTCCATACCCACCATCGCCCAGCCTGGCACGGGCAACCATTCCTCCGCAAACGCCATTACACTGCGTAGTGCCACCGACAGCAGTAATGACACCATCATAATAAAACCAATCGCCAGAATAATGGTTAACGATAACAAGCGGCTTTTCAGCAGCGCCCAAAGATTGTTACGCTTTGGCCGCGGTGCTACACCCCAGATCTGATTCAGAGATTGCTGCATCTGTGCAAACACTGTGGTAGCACCAATAATGGTGGCAACAATACCGACTAACGCCGGGATAAAGCCACTTTGATCAATTTGCGAATTAACCACGGCAGTCTGTATCACTCCAGCCGCTTCTGACCCTAAAGTTTCTTCGAGCTGGGTAAATAACTCCCCTTGCACCGCCCGCTCACCAATAACCAGCCCGACCAGTGCCACCACGACCACTAAAATAGGCGCAATCGAAAACACCGTAAAAAATGCCAGCGCAGCAGCATAAATAAAGGCCTGGCTATCAAGCCAATGCCGAAAGGCTGCCGCCAGAATACTCAGCCAGTGTCGCACTGTGTTGGGGAGTTTATTGAAGATATGACTCAGCATGCCCGATATTACCTTTGCCGCGACGCGCGCTTTATTTCTGTTTGTATCAGTGGTCTATGATAGCAAGAAAGTGTCAGCACAAAAGTCAGTTTAACCATTACCATGGACGTTTTCGCTAAGCTTGCCTGTTAAGACACTAAATCACAATCACTTACGTCAAGGCTAGTGCCCCAGAGCTGACCATTTGCCCTACCCTAAAGCAAGGGTTACACTGCCTTTATCAGCTAACCATCTGCAACGCGGGGCCCGGTTTGAATTTCTTACCAATACTGCAGTTATTACAACAACGGTTGCCAAATTTAATGGCAGTTTACGCCTTTGGCAGCCAGATACAGGGCACTGCGGATAAAAACAGTGACTTAGATTTGGCTGTGTTGGTCGCAGGCTATGCCGATGTGATTGAACTTTGGGATATTAGCAGTGACCTGGCTGAGCTGGCGAACTGCGAAGTCGATCTACTCGACTTTCGCGCCGCGACCACTGTAATGCAGTATCAAATCCTCACCACCGGTAAATGCCTGTACGCTATCGACAGCAGTGTCGGTATTTACGAAGCCATGGTGTTATCGCAAATGACGGCACTAAACGAGGCCCGCGCTGGTTTAGTGCAGGATATTAGAGAACAGGGAGCAGTGTATGGCCGTAACTAAGCTACCGGATGATGTATTACTGAATAAAGCTGCGACTATCGAGCGCTGTGTTAAGCGAGCACGGGATGAATATCAGCAAGATCCGCTCAGTTTCGCCAGCAACTTTACCCGTCAGGATGCCGCGATTTTAAATATCCAGCGCGCTTGTGAAGCGGCACTGGATATGGGCCAACATCTGCTCCGCAAATACAAACTAGGTATACCGCAAAGTTCGCGTGATGTATTTACCCTGCTTGCCACAGCAAACTTCTTACCAGCGGAATTAGCCGAAAAAATGAAAAAGATGGTCGGCTTTAGAAATATTGCGGTGCATGAATATCAACGTCTGCAACTGGCAATAACCGAGTATGTGATTACTCAGCGGTTAGATGATTTTAGCGAGTACAGCCAACTGCTGCTCAGCAAAGATGAGGCTTTTACATCCTCACCATAAGACCTGTTGACCTAAACCAACTGGCGACGGGCATTAATCAGCTTTAGCAGCTCCACCGTGGCCGTGGCATCAGCCAGGGCGCGGTGGTGGTTATTAAGTTTAATCTCAAACTCTTCACACAACTTACCCAGGCTATAGGATGCCAGTCCCGGGTAATAGCGGCGCATATTCACTACCGTGCAGAGCTGCGGCATCTCGAACGGCAATTCACAGCGGGCAAACTCGCTACGGATAAAGCCGTAATCGAACTTGGCGTTATGGGCAACAAAGACTGCGCCTCGTAAAAACTCGGCAAGCTTGTCGGCAATATCAGTAAAGGTGGGCGCATCGGCTACCATCGCATTGCTAATACCGGTTAAGCGGCTGATAAAAGACGGGATAGTGCGGCCAGGATTAAGCAGGGTGCTAAAGGTGTCTAACACCTCACCGGCCTGGACTTTTACTGCGCCAATTTCAATCACCCTGTCGGTGCCAGCTTTGCCGCCAGTGGTTTCGACATCCAGCACCACATAGAGCCGGTTGGGGTCGACTATCCACTGCAGTTTTTCAATCCGGGCGTTAAAACCGGCGTTATTCAGGGCTAGCAGCCGGGCGAGCTGATGGCGCTGAATTTTATCGCCGGGCGCTTTAACTTCGATAAACTGCAGCTGCTGCTCTGTAATCAGCAATAAATCCGGGTAGCCGCTGCTATTACGGTTAAAGTCCTGCGCCATGGCACGGAGTATTGGCGCAAGAGCACTCTCAGCCGGTTCGCCGCTTTTGTCATTTTCACCATTTTTCTGATGGCTGCGCGGCGCGTATTGCAGCAAAGGTAATAGCTGTTCAGCGAGATCGCTATGCCAGTAAAACAGGCTATTAGCTTTGCCATAATGCGCGGTTAACGCACTTAGCAGGATGGTTGCGGCATTTGGCGCGGCTAGCTGCGTTAATTTATGCTCGATGGTTGTTTGAAATTGCTGATAAAAGCCACCCGCACTTAAATTACGTGGCCGCCGCTCGAACGGGTTATGCAGCGCACTGTCCTGATGTTCGAATAACTCATGCCAGAACCACAGACCAAACAACGCCAGCCACAGGTTATTTTCGCTGTGAAACACCCGATAACCGAGCGCCTGATAATGCGCGATGAGCCCGGCTTCCGCTTTGCCCAGATAGAGCTCGTCTACGCCAATTTGCGGGGCCGCATGCAGCAGCTGTTGCGCTGGTATGCTGAGCTGTTCGAAACCGGCAAGCCAGGTGCTGGCAGAAGGTGTCAGACAAGGGCCATAATGCGTCTTTACAAACTGCAGTAACTCCTGAAAGTGCTGCAGATAGTAACGGGCATCCAGCTCCGGTCTGACCGCCATGCGTTTAACTAAGCACCGTGCTAATCAGATAGCCGGTATAACCGATAAATATCGCCAGCAACAGGGCACCTTCAACGCGGTTAATGCGGCCTTGTTTTTTATAGCCGTATCCCATCACGAAAATGGCTGCCGTTAATACCGCCATCAGCGTCCAATCACGGGTTAATACCACCGCTTCAACTGCCATCGGCTCAATGGCCGCAGCTATACCTACTACCGCTAAGGTATTAAACAGGTTAGAGCCAATAACGTTACCCAGCGCAATATCGTGCTCGCCTTTTTTAATCGCAATCAGCGATGAAGCCAGCTCCGGTAAGGAGGTGCCAACCGCAACCACGGTTAAGCCGATTATCAGATCACTGACGCCCAGGCTTTGTGCGATAAACACCGCGCCGTACACCAGTAACCGCGACGCCAGGATCAGTAGCGTCAGGCCAACCAGCAGCCAGATAATGGCTTGCTTCAGCGTCATTTGCTCGGCACTGGCCAGCTCGTCGCCCATTTCCACTGCCATCGCATCCTGGGGATTACGCATGCCCTGCCACACCGACCAGCCCATCAACACAAAGAATACCCCAAGCAGACACCAGGCATCGAAGCTACTTAATTGATGATCGAATAATTGCCAGCCGGCGAATAGTGTCACCAACATCAAAATCGGCAGCTCTTTGCGAAGCACTTGCGAGTTCACGGCGATCGGGCTTAATAACGCGACCAACCCGAGGATCAGCGCAATATTGGTAATATTGGAGCCGTAGGCATTACCCAGTGCCAGTGCCGGATTACCATCAGCCGCAGCCATGGCAGAGACCACCATTTCCGGTGCTGAGGTACCAAAACCGACAATCAACATACCAATTAACAGCGGCGGCATACCGGCATACTTTGCTGTCGCCGCAGCACCATCGACAAATTTATCTGCGCTCCAGACTAACAGCGCCAAACCCGAAATCAGAGCTAACACGGCCCACAACATAGCTTACTTCTCCTGAAGGTGAACTGCGTTTAGTGTAGCATGGCGCCAAAATGGCTAATAGCTGGCCAGCACAGCTTTTTTTGCAGCCCTAACCGCGAGCTGCTAAGCTGCTTAAAAAGCCCGAAGGAGAGGTTGATGGCGTTAATTGGTATCTTAGCAGTGTTATTTTTGGTGCTGTTTTTACTACTGCCCTTACTGGAAAAATATGGTAGCAAGGGTGAGCAAGCCGAACAGGACTATCGTAAATATGGCCGCTGGATCTTGCCACTGGTCGCTATTTTGTTACTGGCGCAATTAATTAAGATGCTGCTTGGTTAGGGCACTAAATAATTTAAAAAATAATAGTTTAAAAATTCAACACCAGCATACTTTTAGACTATTTGATGCTGTAGTGCTAATTATTGCCAGCTCAGTGGATTTAAGCGATAAAATCGGCTAAGTAACTGATATAAAGCCGGATGTTCGGTATTAAGCTCAGCCGGCTTTTCAAAGAATACTTCAGTCAAGACCGCAAAAAACTCCGCCGGGTTGGTGGCACCATAGGGATCAAGCAATACAGGTAACCCCAGCGCCAGCCGCTGCTGCAAGTCGTCATACGCTTGCTGCATTACGCTTGACCACTGCTGATAATCACTACTACGACTTAGCACCGGCGCGCCCTGGGTCGGCCCCTGCTCCTGATCCAGTTGATGGGCAAACTCATGGATCACCACATTATGGCCATCGTGCGGATCGGCAGCACCCGAGAGCGTGTCCTGCCAACTTAGAATGACCTTGCCCTGGCCCCAGGACTCACCGCTGAGCACCCGTTGTTCCTGCCGCACCAAGCCCGCAGCATCGGTTTGTGCTGTGTCAACAATAAAAGCAGAGGGGTAGATCAGAATACTGCGTAATGCCGGGTAATAGTGATTTGGGCGGTTAAGTAATAGCAGGCAGGCCTGAGCGGCGATGGTCACCCGCATTTCATCGGTTACCGTCAGGCCATCGCAACCAATAAAGGCTTTTTCGGCGATAAAAATCTGCATATGCTTTTTTAACTGCAATTGCAGATCGGCTGGTAAGGCGCGGAAATAAGGCATCCGCTGTTTCAGAATTTTACGCCAGGCTTCAGGAAAGGGCCTGGCAGCAATGCGCTGGCGCTGCCAACGCCGGTAATAAGGTTGCCCCAGCACTAAACCAATAATCAACAGCGTCAGTACAGCTAAAATAAGTAGCGGCAAAAGGGTGCTCCGGCACGATCAGTCGAACTCTTTCAGTGGGGTAAAGTCTGATAAAATTCAAGCTGTGTCAGGTTGTGTGCACGCCCTATGCAGAGGAGTTTCGCCTTGTTTAATTTTCTGAAAAACCTGCTGGAAAAAGCCGCTGAAGGCTTACCCGGTGCAGCCGCCAGCCATCAACCCTGGCAGGCAGCCGGCCTCAGTGAGCCACAATTTATGGCAGTGGTGCTGTTGCTGCAGCTAAGCCATGCCGATTTCGACAGTACCGAGCAGGAACAACAACTGGTCCTGCATTATATTGAACGGGAATATGCGCTGGCCAGGCCACAAGCACAGCAGGTATTGGCGCAGGCCAATCAGCTGGCCGCTGATGCCACCTGTTTGCATGCCTATACGTCGAAGTTGAAAGTATTAACAGAGCCAGAGCGGCTGGCGTTATTGAACCAGCTATGGCAACTGGCCTGGGCCGATGGCAGTGTCGACCCGAATGAAGAAATGATGCTGCGCAAGGTAGCGGATTTACTCTTTATCCGACACAGCGACTTTATCAAAGCCAAACTGGCCAACCAACCAGCTGAAGGCTAACGCGGCTCAGATTCGTCTTTACGCAGCACCTCACCTTCGATCACTGTGCCTTGTTGCTGCCGCTGCCCGGCGTAAGGATTGGCGCCATCTTGCTGGGCTTGCTGATAACGAGCCGCCTGCTCACGGAATTGCCGCATCCGTTGCCGGTGCCGGAATAGCAAAATCGGGATCAGGATCCAACTGAGCAGCAATGCAAACAGCAGAAAGACCGCACCCACCAGCAACATCACGCCCAATACCAGCCATGCCAGTAGGCGCTGCAAAAAACTGCCCTGGCTACGTAGCTGAAACTGCCGTTGCCACGCCGAAGCTTGTTGGCGAAAAGAAGGATCGATCATAGGTTTCCTTTAAAGTTGCCGCCGGTAGCAACCTCAGCTACCGGCAGGCATTATAGCCATTTTGGCTGAGTTTAGGCTGAATAGTTCATCAATCAGCCTTGTTACTGAGCGCCCAGCGCATAATATCTCCCCAGCTTGGCTCCTTGCCATACATCTGCATGCCACGTAAAAATATCCGGCCTGCTACCCGGCGCAGCCAGTACAGGGTGGCAAGCAACAGCATTAACGACAGCAACGGCTGCCACCAGGGCAATTCAACCAGCGCCATCCTGACCGGCATCGCCGCAAAGGAGGTGAGCGGCAGCCAACTTAATAACGTCATGGCCCAGCCGGTGGGGCTATCGATCACCAAATAAGTAAATAACAGCGGTAGCCAGGTGATCATCATCACCGCGCCCTTACCACTGGTATTGGGATCGTCAATCGAGGCAGCAATAGCGGCCATAAAGGTCGCACACAACACTACGCCAAGCAGGGCAAAGGGCAGTAACCAGGCTAAGACCCCAAGATTCAGCCAGTCCAGCTGCAGCGGTTTATTGGCAAACACCAGTACCGCCACCAGAAAACCCAGTAACATCATCAGCGTGGTGGTAAACATGGCTTTTAACGCACTCAGGCTATGACCCAGTACCTTGCCATCGATCCATTGCTGCGGTGTTACTATGGCAAATAACTGCTCTGTTACCCGATGCTGCTTTTCGCCGGTAATGCTCATTAACAGTTGACCAAAGGCAGTGGTAAGCCCCATCAACAGCATAAACAGCACCGCCAGGGCGATCAGTTTTTCCGGCCGATCTTTTCCCTTATAGTTGTCATCGAGGTAACGCATTTCAAGGCTGACAGGCTGCTGTAATGCCGCCAACTGCTCTGCCGACCAACCCTGCGCGGCGGCATACTGCTGCCGGTAGTGCTCCAGCAGCACGCTTTGTAACTGCTGTTGCCACTTTTTACCGGCCTTGGTATGGATCAGCACCTGCTCATCGCCTGGCTCCAGCACCGCATGCCAGGTTTCGTCCTGCTGCAGCTGTCGCAACTGCTCTTCCAGGCTGACCGTCGGCTGCTGAAACTGAAACTGGGCGCTACTTTCCAGACTAAAGCCGGCCGGTACTGCGATCCGATATTGCTGGCGGCCTTCATCCACAAAGTAACTCCAGGCAAAAATCGCTCCCATTACCCCCAACATCAGCAAATACGAGATCAGCTGTTGCTTCCATTTAAAAAACCGTAAAAATTCCCATTTGGCGACGACCAGACTTTGCCGCGAAATCATACTGCTTGCTCCTGTTGCTGATGTTGGGTCATCGCATTCAGATATAACTGATGCAAGTCCGGATTTTGCATTGAGATATTTTTCAACGCACAGTAAGGCAGCAGCTGCTGTAAACAGGCCGACAGCTGTTGGGTTTCATTAAGTCGCACCAACAGCCGCTGCGGTGTCTGTAGCAGCCAGCTGTATCCGGCTAACCAGCGGTCGAGCTGCTCACTGCTAATCGGCTGCTCGGTTTCAATCACGACTTCCGGTTGTGGCTGAGCCTGGCTGCGGATCTGCGCCAGAGTACCGGCCAGTACTGCCTGCCCTTTTGCCATCAACAGCATATGATCTGCCAGTTTTTCTACCATCGCCATCTGATGGGCACTTAAAATCACTGTCATGCCATCGGCACGCAGTTGTTGTAAAAACTGCACCACTTTTTCCTGATTCAGCGGATCCAGACCAGAAAAAGGCTCATCCAGAATAACCAGTGCCGGACGGTGGATCACCGCAGCAATCAGCTGAACTTTCTGCTGATTGCCCTTGGACAACTGCTTTAAATCCTCTTTCCGCCGATCCGTTAATTCAAAAACATTGAGCCAATGTGTCAGTTGCTGCTCGGTTTCTGCGGCAGATAAACCATGCAACTGCGCCAGAAAGCGCAGATTTTTTTCGACACTCTTGTCAGCATAAAGTCCACGGTCTTCCGGCAAGTAGCCGAGATAACGGCGGGGCACATGGTCAAATTCGCCCCCATCATGCTGTACCAGAATATGGCCGGCATCGGGACGGGTCATACCGACCAGCATCCGGATAATCGATGACTTACCGGCGCCATTGGGTCCGAGCAGCGCAAAAATCTCGCCTGGCTGGATCTGGAAACTAACACCGCGCACTGCCTGTACTGTGGCATAGTGTTTTTCAATCTGTGTCACTGTAATTTGCATTGTTACTTAATCCTTTGCTGCACTCGCCCCACTTTACCATTATGGCCTGTTGAACTTAACCGACTTTCTTAGCATAAATGTAACAAAAAGTATGTTTGTGCAGCAGCTAGAGCACCATGTAGTTTAAAAAGTCGACACCAACGAGCGCCAAAAAGTGCGCAGGCAAGGCAAGTTTTTAAAGGTTTAGTGGGTCTAAATCGAGAAAACTTAACGCAGCATGCGCGCTTTATGGCCTCGCCCTTCGGGAAGGCCTGAAAAAACCTCACTCTGCGTTCTGATTGCTCGAAAGAGCGCCACTATTCCTTCGCAATCACGCCTTGATTGAGGTTTTTTCAGGCATTCTGGTGCGCACTTTTTAAACTACATGGAGCTCTCAGCCGGCTGTTCGACGATAGTCTTAGTAATATCAGCTGCATTAGCCCCTTAGCTATGCTAAAACAGCTTTTTCTGAAACGGCGCCAGGAACTCTAAAGCCTATGCGTTACCAAATCGTATTTGCCGATGCCGCTACTCTGGGCGATGCCGATTTATCGGCTTTGCACCTTGCTAACTGTCAGCTTCAGGTCTATGCCCACAGCAGCGCCGACGAGCTGCCGGCACGGCTGCAAGATGCCGACATCGCTATCGTCAATAAATGCCGCCTAGACGCGGCGCTGATTGCCAAACTGCCACGCCTGAAAGCTATTATGGTGGCGGCAACCGGTATGGATAATATTGATCTACAGGCGGCCAGGACGGCAGGAATTCAGGTGTTTAATGTTACCGATTATGCCGGCACGGCTGTGCCACAGCATGTCTTCGCCTTGCTGCTAGCACTGAGTAATCAGCTTTTCAGTTACAGCACAGCGGTACAACGTGGCGACTGGAGTCGTAGCCAGAGTTTCTGTTTGCTGGATTACCCCATCTTTGAACTGGCCGGCAAAACTATGGTGATTGTCGGCTATGGTGTCTTGGGTCAGGCAACGGCTGCCTTAGCCAGGGCCTTTGGTATGAAGGTATTGATCGCCGAGCGGCCCTCTGCCACAGAGATCCGCCCCGGCCGCCTGGCATTTGGCGCGGCACTGGCAGAGGCAGATATTGTCTCCCTGCACTGCCCTTTGACCGCTGATACCCGGCATATGATTAATAAGAACAGTCTGGCAGGGTTAAAAACCGGCGCTGTGCTGATCAATACGGCGCGCGGTGCGCTGATTGAGCCTAATGCGCTGCTTGAGGCCTTAAAAACCGGGCAGGTCGGCGCGGCTGCACTTGACGTTCTTAGCACTGAACCGCCCCCGGCCTCGGATCCGCTGCTAAATTGCAAGCTACCCAATTTGTTAATCACGCCCCATATTGGCTGGGCCAGTCGTGAGGCGCGAACCAGAATGGTGTTAAAGATTGCCGACAATATTCAAGGTTTTCTCGAACGCTGAGTCAGCCGCTAAAAACTGTTATAATAATTAGCTGTTTTAGTAATAAGATACTACCCGGCAGAACGGATGCTCTGCCCAACATCAGCAAAGAGTGCCACTTGCATTGGATGCGCCGGGGCGATAAAAATAAGAGCTTTCTATGCGTTTTCTTTATGTTTTTTTGTTGGCGGTTGGAATAAGTCTGCCAGTGCAGGCTGCTAACCTGACAGAGCGGCTGAGTGAAGTAGACAAAAGTAAAGCTGCTGCCGAACAATTTATTTCCAGTCTGCAAAACCAGGCACTAACGACCTTAACTGCCGAAGACTATCTGGTGTTGTCAGTCAGTTATCAGACAGTCAATAACAGGGATGCTGCCCTGGATGCGGCCAGTAAGGCGGAGCAACTGGCTACTACCCCTTATTTACAGGCGTTAAGCCTGTTTCATAAAGCACAAATTCACGGCATTTATTTTCAGAATGCTGAGATGGCTCTTCAGCAGCTACTGGCTGCCGAACAACTGCTGCTTAACAGCGACGAGCAACCCAGCCTGCGCCTGCTGAATGATGTACTACGCAGTTTCGCTTCTGCCTATAATCTGCTTGGACAGTTAGCTACGGGTTTGGAGTATGCGGAGCGTAGTCTGGCACTGGCACGACAACTGGGTGAGCCGTCGCGGGAGCTAACCTCACTGATTATCAGTGGCCGGCTGGCATTGCAGGATAATCAATATCAGCGCGCCTTTTACTACTTACAGCAAGGTTTGACGCTGGCCAATCAGCTACAGGATTTTGAAAGTCTGGCTTCAATCCACTTCAGGCTGGGAATGGCGTTTCGTAAGTTGGATTTGCACCAGGATGCGCTGGAACATTTTCAGCAGGCAGCAGAGCGCTACCGCGCTTTGGATCTGCAATCTAATTATACCCATGCGTTGATTTATCTGGCTGAAACCTATCTGGAAGAGCCAGTACAGGCGGAGCAAGCGCAACTGTTGTTGGAAGAAGCACGACACATCGCCGAGCAGCAGCAAAACTTACTGCGCATTGCGATGGTCAACTACAGCCTGGCCCGCACCGCCTTGGTACAGCAACAATTGGCACCCGCCGAACAATTATATCAACTGGCGTTGCAGCAATTCCGCCAAATAAACTCTGCGACCTATCTCCAGGAAATTACGCTGGCATTAGCGCGGCTCTATATCCAGCAGCAGCGTTATCCGGAAGCAGAGCAATTGCTGGCCGACATCGCGCCAGATATTAATGCCGCGGCAACTTACCTTAAGCTACGCTTCTACAACAATAAATCCGACCTGGCTGCTGCGCGCCAGCAGTGGCAGACAGCTTATCTGGCGCAGCAGCAGGCGATGCAGTTAGCACAGCAAGAGCAAAGCGAACAATTAAGAAGCACTATGGCCCAGCTGAAAGGGGGCTTAACCGATAACAACCAGGTGAGCCAGCAGTCAGCTGAGCTGAAGCAACTGCAACTACAACTCGCCGCCGCCGAATCCAGACAGGTTCTACTGCAGTTATTGTTAGTCGGACTGATTTTTACTGCTTTCGTGATCTGGCAATTATACCGTCGGCAATTACCGGTAGCCACGACAACGCCTGCGCCGGAATTGGCACCAAAACAGTGGAGCCAGTTCCGTGAAAAAGTAAAACAGACCAATCAACGTACTGCACCACACTTAATAGTATTACTGCCGCGTAATCGCACCCTGCTGCAACAAAAATATGGCAGACGTTCCGTCAGCGAGTTGCTGGAACAAGTACGTCAGCAACTTAACCTGCCGGAAGTTACCGCCAGTTTTAGTGGCAGTGAAATGCTGTGGCTATGTTGCGACGATGAGCAGAAATTGCCGCAACTACAACAACAGGCGATTGCGCTGTTGGAACAAAAGCTGACTGAGCTTGGCGCCAATCCTGAATTACTGACCCTGAACTTGCCACTGCAGGACCTGCTTGGCGAGCACTGGCAAAAAGAGGATCTGAATGGTCTGGCAGAGCTGGTCTGGCTCTGCTGGTATCTGGCCGGGCAACAGTTAAACTCTGGTTCCTTGTGGCAACTGGTTGTCTACAGCAGCCATCCCCGGCCCTGTGAATGGCAGGCAGACAATTTGCGTGCCGATATATTAAATGCGCTGAAACTGGGTGAATTAACACTGCAGTTAAACGGCAATCAGCTGTCGTTTCAACTCTGAACTAATGACGCTGGCAGCAGGAATTGCTGTTGGCGTCGTTTAAGGGGGCAGAAAAACGCCAACTCTACCGCCTGCAGCGCCAGGCCTGTGGTGCTTTTGTTTTGCCGGCCATATTGCGGATCGCCCATCACCGGGCAGTTTATAGCAGCGAAGTGTCGACGGATCTGATGCTTGCGACCACTTATCAGTATTACCTCTAGCAAACTGGTATCGGTTAAACTGCAATACTCCAGCAAACTAAAACGACTTTCTGATGCCTTGCCATCCAGCGGCAGTGCAATCCTACCCTGACTCAGCACGTCAGCAGGCAAAGCGCCCTTTACCCGTACCCGGTACTTTTTGATAATAGCCCGCTCAGCGATGAGTTTGCTCAGGGCCGCTGCGGCCTGTTTATTATGTGCCAGCAAGACTAAACCACTGGCTTCACGATCAAGACGGTGCAGCAGGAACACGGGGCGGGCGGGTGTAAAGTGTTGCTCGGCAAAGCGCAATAAGCTGAGATGATCGCCCCATTCATTACCTTGCGACAACATACCGGCAGGCTTAAACCAGACACTATAGGCCTTTTCATCAGCCAGCAGCTGCGCCGCAGCACAATCCCGGCTTAAAATTTCACTGTCATAGTGCAGCGCCAGCCGATCACCGGCTTTCAGCATAAACTGGGCGCGTCTTAGTCGTTTTACCGGCTTGGCAATTAACTGCACGGCGCCCTTGTTCATCGCATCTTTTAATCGACCTTTCGGCAACTCCGGCACTGCCGTACTGAGTAGCTCTATGGCGGTGACGGGGGCTGTAGCGGTGATCTCTCGGCTTAATTTCATCGGTTCTTTGTCACCGCAACGGCGGTGTTCCCTTATGGTTTCAGACGATTGATCTTATCAAAAAGCTCTTCCCAGCCGCGAGGAATATGCCGCACCCCACCCTGATCGCGTAATAAACGCTCGATATGAATCGTCAGCCGCTTTACTGGTTGCAAGGTTTTCTGGCGGTAGCGATACAAAAAGGCCCACAACGCCAGCGACAGCACCAGCAAATAACCCAACCAGAAGGTCAGTAATGCTAGCAGTCCGGCACCGAACAAACTTTGCCGCTGCTCCAGCATAACCAGGGACAGAGGTTGCTTTCCGATCCGCTGCAACTGCAATACACGTTGCTCCAGGTCGCGCAATGGCGTCTGGCCATTACCTAATAATTTGCCATGCTCGTCCAACAGGAAAAAATCGGTTCCAGGCAACAGCTTCTGAAAAGGCTCAAGCAAAACGGCTGAGTCAATGACAAAGATCAACCAACCGCCATGCCCATCGGCAAAGCGTAAACGGCGGCTTAGCAAAATTTTGTTCGTTTCCAGGTGGCTCAAACCGGCTTGCTCGGCAACCGGTACCTTACGCTGCTGCTCAAGCCAGGGCTGTAAAGTCTGGATTTGCAGTAGCGAGAGCTGTTGCGGCGTTAAATACACTAAATCCTGATCCGACCAATACAGCACGCGATCCAACCATGGGTACAGGGTTCTGGCGGTATTCAGCGCTGCTTCAGAACGGCTTAAAAAATGCAGTTCGTTATTGGATAGGCGCTGTGCCGAGCGCAAACTTGCTATATCAGGTGTTTGGCCGTCAAGGGTATAAAGGGGGGAATTAAATACGGATAGCAAGTCCGCTTGTTCCAACAACGCCTGTTGCTGCATGCTGTCAGCAAACTTTTGTAAAGGTAATAACTGCGCATCCAAATGCAGCGCCTTAATGGCCAGGCGCTGACTCTGCAACTCCATTCGCTGCTCCAGTGTCAGCAAGAAATGCACTGTTGCCGCAGCAAAACTTAATAGCAACACAAAAAACGCACCCAGACGCCGGGTGCGTTGATATTCAGAAAGGATCGGGTTCTGCATCGGCTGTCCTTGCAGCAGCATTTAACTCAGCTGAACATACTACGTTTTGGCGCAGAGTTAAATACCACGGGCCATCTGGCCCGATTCTGCCTACAGATTAGCCTCGGCAAAGGACGCCAGCCGGCTACGAACCACCCCGTTCAGATTAATGGTAGTACTGCCCTCAAAGTTCTTAAAACGTTCGACAATATAGGTTAGCCCTGAGGTCACCGCGGTCAGATAGTTGCTGTCAATTTGCGACAGGTTACCGGAGCAGATTAACTTGGTGCCCTCGCCGCAACGGGTAATAATAGTTTTTAACTGCGCAGCACTGAGATTCTGGCATTCGTCGAGGATCACTATCGCATTTTGAATGCTGCGGCCGCGCATAAAGTTAACCGACTTAAACTGGATATTGGCTTTCTCCATAATGTAATTCACGCTGGCGTGCGGATGCTCATCGGTTTTGTGCAGCACTTCCAGCGAATCGGTGATGGCCGCCAGCCAAGGCGCCATTTTTTCCTCTTCTGAGCCGGGTAAAAACCCAATCGACTCAGCAATTTCCGGAGTATTACGGGTGACGATGACCTTATCGTACATGCCTTTCTCAATCACCAGCTCTAACGCAGCGGCAAGGGCTATCAGGGTTTTACCGCAACCGGCGGGGCCAGTCAGGATCACCAGATCCATCTGTGGATCCAACAGCGCCTGTAACGCCATTGCCTGATAGATATTTTTCGGATGAATACCCCAGGCATGGCGGTGCATCATACGTTCCACACCATAATCCGCAATCTTCAGCTCTGTCTCAGTGATCGCCAGCACCTTGCCGGCAAAGGTTTCTGCTTCATCAATCAGATATTCATTTACATAAGCATTCGGTAGTACCTTGCGGCTGATATAGTGCACGACCTCGCGCCCCTCATTGACGGTACGGCATTCGCCAACCTGTGACCAGAACTCGCCGCTAAACTTGTAATAGCCTTTATACAGAAATCTGACATCGTCAATTAACTGGTCAGTGCGGTAATCTTCGACCAGCTTCAACCCGGCGCCCTTGGCCTTTAGCCGCATATTGATGTCTTTTGTCACTAATATGACTTTGACCGGACTCTTTTCGCGCTGTAAATAAAGGGCAGTATTAATAATCAGGTGATCGTTTTCACCACCGGGTAAGCCCGGAATTTCATCTTTCAAATGGTGGTCGTTAATAATAAAGATATGTCCGCTGGGTCTTTCATCACTGCGGGCCGGTAAGGCCACACCGTGCAACATCTGTTCGGGTGATGCATCTTTCAGCACATCCTCCAGCGCCCGGATCGCCACCCTGGCATCACGGCTAACGTCCTTATGCCGATCTTTAATATGATCCAGCTCCTCCAGTACGGTCATCGGGATTACAACATCATGTTCTTCGAAGTTCAGAAAAGCGAAAGGTTCGTGCAGCAGAATATTGGTATCAAGGACGTAGATCTTCTTCTCTTTCGATTTTTTCCGCGCCATAGGCACTGCTCCTTTTTGTTTTCACCCACAGATTTTTGCATCCTATTAGTTCAGCATAGTGCATCCATCTCAGACTGCTATACTGAGTGACAGTTTTTTTAAACTGTCCTGTGACTACCTTGCGACATTCAGATGACAGAAAAATGACCGCAGCAGCTTGTTTTGCTGATGCATCAGAGCGTTTTTCGCTGTACCATGACGCCCCATTTTTAGACTGCCAGGATTACGTATGAGATTTGCACTGGGCCAGCGTTGGATTAGCGACGCGGAATCAGATTTAGGGTTAGGAACCGTTATCGCAATTGAAGGACGGATGCTAACGTTATTGTTTCCGGCCAGTGGCGAAACACGGCTCTATGCCCAGCAAGAAGCTCCGCTAACCCGCGTTACCTTTAATGTTGGCGACCAGATTAAAAGTGCAGAAGGCTTCAGTATTCTGGTGCAGGAGTTAAGCGAGCAACAACAGCTGCTCAGCTATCATGGCGTGCGCACCGATAACGGTGAGCCGGTGGTGTTGCGCGAAACTTTTCTCGATCACTTTCTCAGTTTTAATAAGCCGCAGGACCGCCTGTTCGCGGGTCAGATCGACCGCTTTGAGTACTTTCCACTACGTTTCCAAAGCTGGCAGATGCAGCAACAACTGCAGCAAAGCCCACTGCGTGGCCTGGCCGGTGGCCGGGTGAGTTTGATCCCGCACCAACTGTATATCGCCAGCGAAGTTTCCCAGCGTCACGCACCACGGGTGTTATTGGCTGACGAGGTCGGCCTGGGTAAAACTATCGAAGCGGGCCTGATCCTGCATCAACAATTACTGACCGGGCTAGCCAGCCGGGTACTGATCGTGGTACCGGAATCGCTACAACATCAGTGGCTGGTTGAAATGTGGCGCCGTTTTAATCTGCGCTTTTCGATCTTTGATGAAGAACGTTGCCAGCAAGCACAATTAGATGCTGATAATCCCTTTGATACTGAGCAACTGGTGTTATGTAGCCTGGAGTTTCTAACAAAAAAGAAAAGTTGGCATGAACAGGCAGTAGGTAGTCACTGGGATATTCTGGTGGTCGATGAGGCACATCATCTGCAGTGGCAACCTGAGGCGGCAAGCACGGAATATCAGCGCATTGAGGCACTGGCGCAGGATACGGCCGGCCTGATTCTGCTTACTGCGACACCTGATCAGCTTGGTCATCAGAGCCACTTCGCCCGTTTGCGCCTGCTTGATCCTGACCGTTTTTATGATTATCAGGTGTTTTTAGAGCAAGAGCAGACGTATCAACATATTGCCGCCCTGGCGCGCCGCTTGATGCAAACAACGGACCCTGATGCCGAATTAGTGACAGAGCTGAGACAACTGTTAGCTGACAATGAAAGTCGCAAGCTAGTTGAACAGTTAAGCCAGCAGCCTGAGACGATGCCTGCGATCAAAGAGGCATTGCTGAAACAATTACTGGACCGTCACGGCACAGGCCGCATCCTGTTCCGTAACAGCCGTGCCGGTATTAAAGGCTTTCCAAAACGCCATGCGGTTCCGGCGCCGCTCAGCTTGCCTGCCCAGTATGAAAATGCATTAAAGGTGTTTCAGAATTTGCAGCAGGACGCACCACTGCTACACCGGGTGCAGGCACAACTCTTTCCCGAACAGGTATTTCAGGATTTTGAGGGTTCGAGCAGCCAGTGGTGGCAATTCGATCCCAGAGTCAGCTACTTGCTGGATCTGTTAAAACAACATCGGCCGGCGAAGTCTCTGGTGATTTGTAGCAAAGCAGCCACCGCCATAGCGCTAGAGGAGGCGTTACGCACCCTGGCCGGAGTAAGAGCCGCTGTGTTTCACGAAGGCATGAGCATTCTGGAGCGTGATAAAGCCGCGGCCTACTTTGCGCAGGAAGAATACAGCGCCCAGGTACTGCTATGCTCAGAGATCGGTAGTGAGGGCAGGAATTTCCAGTTTGCGCATCATCTGGTGCTGTTCGATTTACCACTGAATCCGGATCTGCTGGAACAGCGTATCGGTCGCCTGGACCGGATCGGGCAGCAACAGGATATCCAGATCCACTTACCCTATTTTGCCGGCACCGCGCAGCAATTGCTATTTGACTGGTATCAGCAAGGCTTGGATGCCTTCGCCCAAACCTGCCAGAGCGGACGAATTATTTTTGAACAACAACAGCAACAGCTGTTGCAACTGCTTGCCTCGGCGGCCTGTCAGTCTGAATCGGTTCTGGCTTTTATCAGCGACACCGCAAGCCTGGCAGCCCGGTTACGACAGCAACTGGAGCAAGGACGTGATCAGCTACTTGAACTTAACTCCGCTGGCGGTAGCAAAGCAATCGAGTTAGCGACAGCAATCAGTCAGTTGGATCAGGATGTGCGGTTACCGATGCTGATGTTTAAAGCCTGGGACCTGCTGGGCGTCGCTCAGGAAGATCGCTCAGACACCAGCATTATCTTGCGCCCGTCGGAACAATTGCAGCTGAACTACCCCGGGTTGGACGATGAAGGCACTACCGTCACCTTTGACCGCTTAACGGCGCTGGCAGAGGAAGATATCCAGTTTCTAAGCTGGGATCACCCGATGGTCACCGGCACTTTGGATCTGCTAAGCAACGAGCACTTTGGCAATAGCTCTGTCGCCCTGCTACCGAACAAGGCGTTACCGGTCGGCAGCTTCTTTGTCGAACTGATTTTTATCGCTGAAGCCAGCGCACCGGCTATTTTGCAGCTTAACCGTTATCTGCCGCCAACGCCCATTCGCTTGCTGCTGGACAAAAGCGGTAAAGATCTGGCGGCAAAAGTGCCCTTTGATAACTTTAACCGTCAGCTAAAACCCGTAGGTCGGCAAACCGGAGCCAAATTGGTTAATGCGTTACAGAATCTGATCCATCCTTTACTGGCTGCGGCGGAGCAACAGGCAAACAGTCAACTGGCGGCACTCAAAGCTGAGGCTGTTAGCCAGTTACAACAGCAATTGACTGCCGCAATCCAACGTCTGCTGGCGCTGCAAAGCGTTAATCCACTGGTTCGGCCGGAAGAAATTCATCACCTGCAAGCACTGCGGCAGCAAGGCGAGGAATACCTTGCGAAGGCTCGTCTAAAACTAGATGCGATCCGGGTTATCGTAGTGAGCCACGACTAGTATGCTATTGGATTATCGCCCACCTCTGTCACCCTATCTGGACATTTTGTATCAGGATGACCAGTTAGTGGTGTTGAATAAACCCAGTGGCCTGCTCTCTGTGCCAGGCAAAGCTGCCGAGCATTTTGACAGCGTGCAGTACCGGGTACAGCGGGTCTGGCCACAGGCAAGTGTGGTGCACCGGCTGGATATGGCGACCTCAGGTCTGATGGTAATGGCACTGACCAAGGAGGCGCAGCGTGAACTCAACCGGCAATTTTCGGAACGGACGATCAAAAAACGCTACCTGGCAAGAGTAAGCGGTTGTATTACGGCAGATCGGGGAAGTATTGAGTTACCATTGATCTGCGACTGGCCGAACCGCCCTAAGCAAAAGGTCTGTTATCAATATGGGAAAGCCTCTCTGACCCACTTCCGGGTATTACAGCGCACTGTAGACAGCAGCCTGGTTGAGCTAGAGCCGGTAACCGGACGCTCACACCAGCTCAGAGTACACCTACAATTCCTTGGCCATCCGATCCTGGGCGATAAATTTTACAATCCGGATTTCCAGCAAATCGGGCGGCTGCAACTGCATGCCACCGAACTCTGCCTGGTGCACCCGGAAACAGCTGAAAACTTGACTTTTTTTGCAAAATGCCCGTTTTAAGCTAAAATTTAGAACTTTATTAACCTAACATTCAGTTTTACTGGTTAAGATGCCACTGTCGTAAAATTAAACGCTTAAATTTGTTCAAAACTAATAATACTGTCAAAACAATATGGTAAACTATTACAAGTTTGCTAAGTTGGATGAATCAAAGGAGAAACGGATGAAACTGAAAGCAACCGCCATTGCAGTTCTGGCTGCATTACCACTGCTGAGCGCACAGGCCTTTGCCAACGCTCCTTCAGCAAAGGACCTGGAAAAGAAAGTCTTCGGCTCATTATTCGGCGAAAGCTACTGGACTGATAACCGTAAAGGCCAATCAGCTGCATGGGATAACGTCGATAACGGTTGGGGCGTCGGTGTAGAAATTGGCTACCGCCTGAATGAAACTTGGGGCGTGCGTGCTGAGTATGCCCGCCAAAGTCTGGACTCATTAACGCAAAGTTCACGCGTTACCGGTGACCGCTTTGGTGTTGATGCAATGTATCACATCCCGAATTCAAATGTTTACCTGGTCGGTGGCTGGAAACACTTTGAACACAACATCGCATTTGACGCTCTGAACGTCGGTGTGGGTTACCGTTACTTCATCAACGAAAGCGTTGCCTTATTCGCTGAAGGTAACCGTTTCCGCGGTATTAGCCGTGGTCAGTGGAATGATGCCTCGATCAAGTTCGGCGCCAGCTGGATTTTCGGTGCGGCAGCAGCTCCTGCGCCAACTCCAGCGCCACAACCTGAGCCAGCTCCGGCCCCAGTAGTTGTAGACTCTGACGGTGACGGCGTGCCAGATAGCCGTGACAAGTGTCCGAATACACCAGCAGGTCAGAAAGTTGATGCTGATGGTTGTACCATCTACACCGAGAAAATGGACCGTGTTGGTGACGTAGATATCGAAGTTCGCTTCGCTTTCGACTCTGCCACTGTGTCGCCAGAAGGCCGCACTGAAGTTAACAAACTGGCAGCGTTCATGAAGCGTTTCCCAGAGTCAGTGGTTTTCATCGAAGGTCACGCCTCTAACATCGGTAAACCAGAATACAACATGCGCTTATCTGAGCGTCGTGCTAAAGCCATCGCTGACCTGTTAGTTGCTCAGGGCATCGAAAGCTCACGCATTACCTCAAAAGGCTTTGGTGTAACTCAGCCTCGCGTACCTGGTAACAGCCGTGAAGCTCATGCTGCTAACCAGCGCATCGAAGCTAAAGTAACTGCCAAAATCAAAGAGCCAGTGATGCGTTAATCGCCACTTAATGCTCAAAAAAGCCGCTGACAACAGCGGCTTTTTTATTTTCCGGGGTATTAGATAAAATTTCAGTTGCCGCGCCGGGCGAAGGCTGCTAATTTTTAGCTCGCTATACTAAGCTCCGGGAACGAGTAATGATGTCTTGTTTTGTCAAATTCTGTTTAACTGCCACCTTGCTGCTTGGTAGCACCACTCTGCTAGCTGAAACAGCCAACTCTGAGTCCTTAGTTCAACTGGAACAAGCTGCGCATGTTTGTAATGATGAGCAGGAAGCAAAACGACTGGCCGCCAATGACCACCTAAGAGAAATGGCCAAAGCGCTGGTTGAATTTAAAGCCACAAAGTATTGTTTTATTTTACAACCGTCGGTACTGGTCAGATTGTTGGAACACCACGGTAGCTATGTTAAATTCAGTCACGATAATAAAGTCCTTTATACCTTCAGTGAACACCTGCAAAGCGCGAATTAACCTCTGGTGACACATGTGGACCAGCTGCAGGCTATAATACTGCTAACGGCTTAAGTTTTAGCAGCCACGACCGATACCATATTATCTGGCTCTTCGGGTGTCACTATGCCAACATTTCGCGCTCTACAACTCTTTTGTTTACTATCCTTTGCCAGTCCTGCGTTAGCAAACTGGCAGGATGTGATACGCCAACACCCCGGCCTCGAACTCACAACATTAACCACCGCAGAAAACTCAATCCAAGTAGCCAGAGTCTCAGCCGTGCCCCTTCAAAGTAAAGGCACCGTAATTTTTATGCCCGCACAGCAGCGCCATTTGCTTAGTCCGCAGCTTTGGGGTTATTTGTTTAAGCACTTGCCTGCTTCCGGTTGGAACATTTTGGCGCTGCCTGAGCTGCAACAGCAGAGTACTGTGGACGCTGCGACAGCGCTGGCTGCAGATAAAGTTCAGCTGGCAGCGCGCTGGCAAGCTTTACAACAACTGACACCTTCAGGCCCACTAATCATAATAGTTCAGGGAGAAGCCGCTGGGGCCTGGCATGCCTTGATGATGGAACAGGACGAGCTGAATATCGCTGCGATAGTCAGTATCGGAGCCTACCTGAAAGATCCAGCACAACAGCGGCAGCTACAGCAACAAATGACTAACCTCAGAGTGCCCGTCCTGGATCTGCTTACAGGTGCCGATCATCTTTGGTCAGTTTCGGATAGCCAGCGCAGACAACAGCTAGCGCGAACACAGTACAATCCACTTTACCGGCAACGCTATTTACCGGAAATGCATTATCACTCCAGTCAACAAGAATGGTTGTTTAAAGAAATTTATGGCTGGCTCAGTAGTCTGGGGTTTTAGTCTCCTTAACCCGCTTTTACCCGCTGCTGCTTGATAAACTCGTATGCGGCCTGTATTTCCTGCGAGCGCTGCTTAGCAACTTCCAGCATCGCTGCAGGCACCCCTTGCGACACCAGTTTATCTGGATGATGCTGAGCCATCAGCTTACGGTACGCCCGCTTAAGCTCCAATTCGCTACACTCGGGACTGCAATCCAGCAACTGATAGGCAGCTGTTAAAGTAAGCCCATGTGAAGTGCCCGGCGATTGTTCCTGCCGCGACTGGTAAGAGCGTAATAATTGCTCTAATACCTGTTGCGAGATCTTAAGCTCTTCCGCGATAACGGTCAGTAGGCGCCGTTGCTCAGCCATAATTTTACCTTCGGCCCAAACCGTACCCAATTGTACTTCCAAAAACAATTGCAGCACCTCTGGCCGGGAGCGATAGCACTGATAAAAGGCCTCTAGCTGCTCCCGAAACGGGAAATTCACAACTTTACCGTCACGAAATGCTGCCTGCGCCTCGCGCTGCTGGCTGGCGGTTAATCCCAGCTGTTGCATAAAACGATTGGCTTGTGCAATGTGCGCTTGCGTTACCACGCCACGTGCTTTCGCCAGGTGGCCCATCACCGCAAAACTGCTGTACATAAACAGGTTTTGCTCGTCTTCAGGCTGTAGCCGCTGACGTATCTGCGCCCAACGTTTCAAAAACCATTGATCGGCAAGGTGTCCCAACAATACGCCAAGTACCAGCCCTGGCAGTTTTAGTAATGCCAGGCCGAATAAGGCACCCAATACTTTACCCCACACCTGAACTTCTCCGTCTTGATTTAACCTAAGCAGCTGTCCGGCCGGACAATCCCGACTTTCGCCTAGCGGCACTATATCGGATTAGCAGGATTTCTAAAATTGATTTATCATAGCAAACCCGCGCAACGCGGCACGGGTAAAGTATTTACGAGAAGAAGGCATGAAACAGGGTTTAAGTTTAGCAGGACTCATCTGGGCGGCGTTGCACGCCACACAGGCACAAGCTCAACAACCTGCCCCTGCCCTTTGTTATCAGCCATTGATTATACCAGAGGTCTTGCAATCGACGGTCGCAAGCGATAACAGCATACGCATTTTCTCTGATACTGTAGCATTACAGGATAATCAGCACGCTAACTTTTCCGGAAATGTTCAGATTGTTCAACGCGACACGCTATTACAGGCTCCTCAGGCACGGTATAGCGCCAGCAACCAACAACTGATCGCCGATGGCGGTATTGAATACTACAACAGTGACTTATATGTCAGTGGCAGCCGCTTTTCAGCCGACCTTGCCAACAATAGCGCCCAATTATCGGATGCCAGGTACCAATTTATCAGCCAGGCAGGTCGGGGAGAGGCAAAGGCATTAGTCGCTTCTGCTGAGCAATTGTATCTGCAACAGGCATTATTTACTACCTGCCCACAACAAGATGATAGTTGGGGGCTTTATGCCGAAGAAATTAATATTGCCGCCGACTCTGGCTGGGGTGAAGCTCATCATGCGGTATTCCGTATCAAGGATGTGCCGGTCTTCTATATCCCCTATCTGACCTTCCCGGTAGATGATCAGCGGAAAACCGGCTTGCTAATCCCCAAGGTCGGCAGCTCACAACGGGTTGGATTAGATTTAGAACTCCCCTATTACTTTAATCTGGCTCCGAACTATGACCTGACCCTGACCCCACGTTATATGAGCAAAAGAGGTACGCAGTTAAAGTCTGAGTTTCGCTATCTGACGGAAGCACATCAGGGGCAGATGCAGCTAGAGTATTTACATAGCGATAATGATAAGCCAACAGGTTTTGGGCAACGTTATCTGGGCCATCTTAGTCATCGGTCGGACTTTAGTGAACGGTGGCGCGGCTATGTTGATTTTACTGATGTCAGTGATGATGCCTATCTCACCGAACTAGGCTCTGATTTTAATAACCAAAGCGATACCCAGTTATATCGTGAAGCGAATCTTAGTTATTTCGGGGACAAAGTTCACTCTCAGTTGAAATTACAGGGTTTTGAGATCCTGGGAAATTACAACAGAGCCTATCATGCTGTGCCACAACTGAGCTTGGCATCAGCAAGTCCGTTGCAGCTAACCGATAATCTGCAGTGGTTATGGCAGGGGCAGTATGCGCATTTTCGTAATGCCGATGCGTTCTACACCGCTGCCGATCGGATCCATTTGGAACCGACAATCAGATTGCCCTTTATCACGCCCGCTTTTGAGCTAACTGCCGAAAGCAGCCTGCTATATACCTATTATCAACAACAAAGTGAGCAACAACTCAGCGCTGAGCAGGAAAAAATCAGCCGGACACTGCCCAAGGTTCGCCTGCATGCCAGAGTAAACTTTGAGCGAGAGTACGACTGGTTCGGCGAACAGGCACTGCAAACCTTTGAACCCCAGCTGCAGTATCTGTATATACCCTACCGCGATCAGAGCCAGATTGGTCTTTATGACACCACCCGCTTACAGGACGACTACTACGGTTTGTTCCGGCAGAATCGCTTTTCTGGCCAGGATCGCATTAACGAGGCTAATCAATTGACTGTGGGCTGGACTACCCGCTTTTACGACAATACTGATAATGAGTTGTTTCGCTTTAGTCTTGGCCAGATCTTCTTTCTGAAAGAACCGGAAGTGACTAACGATGTGCTGACCCAGGATCTGGTTTCAACCGAATCGATGCTCGCGTCGGAAATGATTTGGCATTGGTACCGCCGTTGGTACGTTAGCAGTGCATTACAATATGATATCGATAGCAAAAAGCTGATAAAAAGTAATGCCAGTTTAGACTACCGTGGTAGCGAGAATACCTTGTTGCAATTGAACCATCGTTACAGTCGGGCTGTCTCAGGTGTGGAAATCCAGCAACTGGGCTTATTTGGTGCTATCCCTCTGCAACAAAACTGGCAACTGATTGCCAGTTACTATCGGGATGTGACAAATCGTCGTATGATAGACGCTAATCTCGGACTGCAATATGAATCATGCTGTTGGGCTGTACGTCTTGTTGCCAGAAGGCAAGTACGAGCTGATCTGGAAAGTGGCATTACCGATTTAAATCAGTTCGCCCGTCTGGACAGTGGCTTTAGTCTGCAGTTTGTGTTCAAAGGTTTTGGCGATAAAGCAGGTTTTGGCGTTGCCGATATGTTGTCGAACGGCATTTTTAGCTATCGGCGCCCGTATTTATTAACAAATTAATGTAGGAACTTATGAAGTTACAACAACTTATCTGTGCATTCTTGCTTGGCGCCGCTAGCCTCACACTTTGTGCGGCTGAACGCGAAGTCGATCGGGTGGCTGCCATTGTAGATAATGGCGTGATTTTAAAAAGCGATATTGATGAGATTGTTGAACGGGTAAAACGCAATGCACAAGCTCAGGGCCAGACTCTGCCGTCTGAGCAGGCGCTGCGCACTCAGGCTACAGAGCGCTTGATTATGACCAGTCTACAGTTGCAGATGGCGCAGCGTATGGGGTTACAAATTTCCGATGCTCAATTGGACGATACCATCCGCAATATTGCTCAGGGCGAAAATATGACGCTGGAGCAATTCCGTCAGCGCGTCACCGCGGAAGAGGGTAATTATGAGCGCTTCCGGGAAAAGGTACGCGAAGAAATTATTACCAACGAGGTGCTACGGGCTAACGTACAACGCCGAATTTATATCAGCCCGCAAGAGGTCGATAACCTGCTGAAGCTGATGGAAGAACAGGGTGCCATTAATGAGCAGTACAAACTGGGACATATTCTGATTGCCATTCCGAGCCAGGCGACGACTGAGCAAATCAACGATGCGCGTGAGCGTGCCGAGCAGGTCATTAAGCTACTACGCGAAGGCAGTGATTTCCGCCGCATAGCTATTGCCTCTTCCAGTGCGGCTAATGCTCTGGAAGGTGGTGAACTGGACTGGATGGGTATTAACGAAATGCCCACTCTGTTCTCAGAGGCCATTCGTGGCCGTAAAAGAGGCGATTTGGCAGGGCCCCTACGCTCTGGTGCCGGCTTTCATATTCTGACCATTTTCGATATTCGTGGCGAAAACGTAACAGAATTACAGGAAGTTAAAGCCCGGCATATTCTGGTGAAACCTTCGATTATCGTCAGTGAAGAACGTGCTCGCGCTTTGCTGAATGATATCCTGCAAAAAGTTCAGGCTGGTGAAGCCGACTTTGCCGAGATGGCGAAACAGCATTCTGAAGATCCTGGCTCTAAGCTAAATGGTGGCGAACTCGGTTGGAGTGAACCTGATGTTTACGTACCTGCGTTCCGCGATACACTGAACCGGTTGCAGTTAAATGAAATCAGTGAGCCCTTCCGCACCGAACACGGCTGGCATATAGCCCAACTATTGGATCGCCGTACTGTAGACGCTACTGCAGATCGTAAGCGCGACCAGGTTTACCGGATGATCTTCAACCGCCGTTTCAACGAGGAATCCACCAGCTTCCTGCGCGAACTGCGTGATGAAGCCTATATTGAAGTTCTGGCTGACAACTGATGACCTTGCGCCTGGCAATAACCCCCGGTGAACCCGCCGGTATAGGTCCAGATCTGGTACTGGCGTTGGCACAACAGGCCTGGCCGGTTGAGTTGGTTGTTTGCGCTAACCTGCAGCTGCTGCGCGACCGCGCAAAGCAACTGGGTTTGCAGCTACAGTTTTTACCCTTTGATGCGGCAGTACCTGCGAAACCGCAGGCTGCGGGTACACTGACAGTACGGGATTTTCCGCTGGCCGCTGCCGTCGTTCCTGGCGAGCTCAATGCTGCCAATGGCAACTATGTTGTCGAGACCTTAACAGCAGCCGGCGCAATGGTGATCGCGGGAGAGGTCGCTGCCATCGTCACCGGACCAGTGCACAAAGGTATTATCAATCAAGCGGGTATTGCTTTTAGCGGCCATACCGAGTTCTTTGCCCAGCAATCCAACACCCCTTATGTGGTGATGATGCTGGCCACTGAAGGTTTAAGAGTGGCACTGGCTACCACCCATATTCCACTGGCCTATGTTGCCAAAGCCATTACCCGTGAACGTTTATTAAAAGTGCTGACCATTTTGCATCAGGATCTGCAGCAGAAATTTGGCATCCCTGAACCGAAAATTTATGTGTGCGGCTTAAATCCACACGCCGGTGAAGGTGGTCATCTGGGCCGCGAAGAAATTGATGTGATTATCCCGGCATTAAATGAGCTGCGCTCGACCGGGATGCAACTGTTCGGCCCGCTACCCGCCGATACCCTGTTTCAACCCAAATATCTGAACGATGCCGATGCCGTGTTGGCCATGTATCACGATCAGGGGTTACCGGTTCTGAAATACAAAGGCTTTGGCCGCTCAGTAAATATCAGCCTGGGCTTACCCCTGATCCGGACCTCTGTCGATCATGGCACCGCCCTGGATCTGGCTGGCAGCGGCAAAGCCGATCCTGGCAGCTTGTTTCATGCTGTCAGAGAAGCCATCCAACTGGCACAACGCACCCTGGATAATCATGACTGACAATATTCATCAGGGCCACCGCGCCCGCAAACGCTTTGGCCAAAACTTTTTACATGACCCTCAGGTCATTGGCAGAATCGTCAAAGCGATAGCACCGAAAAGCACAGATCTGCTGGTCGAAATTGGGCCAGGTCTGGGTGCGCTGACGGAACCGGTTGCTGAGGCGGCAGGAAAACTTACAGTGGTAGAGCTGGATCGCGATCTGGCTGAGCGTCTGCGCCAACACCCTACCCTTGCTGACAAACTGCAAATCTTTCAGGCTGATGCCATGAAGTTTGATTTTCGCCAGTTAATCCAGCCTGGGCAAAAGCTCAAAGTCTTTGGTAACCTGCCATACAATATTTCTACGCCTTTACTGTTTCATCTGTTTGAATTCGCGGATGAAATTGAAAACATGCACTTTATGCTACAAAAGGAAGTGGTAGATCGGATGACGGCCAGCCATGGGGGTAAGGACTATGGTCGCCTCAGTGTGATGACACAGTACTATTGCAAGGCACTGCCGGTCGTGCAGGTGGGGCCAGGCGCCTTTAAGCCGGCGCCGAAAGTTGATTCTGCCGTGGTACGCCTGATCCCTTTCCCCAAAGCCGAGCGGGCCGCCGTTGACCCGGCCATCCTAAACCGGGTTTGTCTGGAAGCCTTTAATCAGCGCCGTAAAACACTGCGTAATGGCTTCAGTAATTTCGCCACTGCTGAACAAATTGAAGCCCTGGGTATCAACCCGGGATTAAGACCCGAGCAACTACCAGTTACTGACTTTATCCGCGTTGCGCAGTGGCTGGCGACACAGGAAAAGACGGATGCAAGCTGAACATCAGGTCAAGGTTTCGGTAGACAGTTTTTATCTTGGCGCCCAGTCTGATCCTGCCGAACAACGTTATGTGTTTGCTTACTGTGTCAATATTACCAATCACAGCAGCCTGCCAGTGCAGCTGCTGCGACGCTACTGGCTGATCACCGATGGCAACGGTAAACAAACTGAGGTCGCCGGTGACGGGGTGATCGGGGTACAGCCGGAGCTGCAACCAGGTGAAACCTACAGCTATACCAGTGGTGCAGTATTAGAAACCCCTGTCGGCACTATGCAGGGTTACTACGAAATGATTGATGCTGCCAAACACCCGTTTCAGACCCCTATCCCGCTGTTCCGACTGGCCATGCCGCACGCGCTGAACTGATGGCCACCTACGTTATTGGCGATTTACAAGGTTGCTTTGAACCGCTGCAGCGCTTGCTGGCAGCGCTGAATTATCAGCCGGCGCAGGACAGCTTATGGTTCTGTGGAGATTTGATCGCCCGCGGTCCTGATTCCTTAGCCTGCCTGCGCTTTGTTAAGCAACTGGGCAGTGGCGCCCGGGTCGTACTGGGTAACCACGACCTGAACTTTATTGCCCACTATTATGGCTATGGCAAAATTAAAGCCGCCGATAAGCTGGAGGCGCTGCTGGCAGCGCCGGACTTAGCAGAACTGGTGCGTTGGCTATGTCAACAACCCTTATTACAACGCGGGCCAGAGGATACCTATTGGATGTTACATGCCGGCCTGGCCCCGGACTGGGACCTACCGACGGCAATTAGCGCCTGCGCCGACGTTTCCCGGCAGTTACAGCAAGATCCCGTGCCACTACTCGCAGCCATGTACGGTAACTTACCGGCACGCTGGGCAGATGCCCAAACTGAAGAGCAACGCTGGCGCTATACCATTAACGCCTGCACCCGGATGCGCTTTTGCCATCCCGACGGCGCACTAGAGCTATCCAGCAAGGCTGCGCCAGAAAATCAACCGGATTTGGTACCCTGGTACGAATTCTGGCGCAATAAACCTCATCCTGAGTTATTATTCGGCCACTGGGCCGCGCTCAACGGTCAAAGTCCGATAGCCGATATTCAGGCGCTGGACACAGGTTGTGTATGGGGAAATCTACTGACCGCCTATTGCGTTGAAAGCAGACAACGTTATAGTGTCAGAGCAGAACAACAATAATAGGTTAGGCTTGGCCACTCGGCCCCGTCTTTGCTGCATAAGACAGTACAGTCCGACCACATAATTCGATCAAACTGGAGTTGTTATGAAGTTGACCGTAAAACTAAGGGTAGTTGGCGGTTTCAGTGTGATAACCTTGCTGTTGCTGATTATTGGCTTTACCGCCTACTCGCAACTGAGCAGCATTAGTTCCTCTACCGCCGAAGTAAACAATGTTTCAATCCCGGCTTTAGAAAACAGTGCGTTAATGAAGAGCGAGTTTGTGCTGATGAGTAAAATCAGTCTGCAAGCCTTTAATGCACCGACCAACGAACAGATTAGCAGCCTGCGCGAGCAATTTGCTGCTGAACAACGCGCTTATTCGACCGCTGCCGCAGAGCTTAACAAAGCAGTACAGCAACAACAACGCCTGCGGGAAGCGACACAACCTGTTGCGGCAGCCTTTGACGCCTTTATCCCACTTTCGAATCAGTTATTTGATCAACTGGCACAAAACCTTCAGTTACAAAGCAGCATCGACAGCAAAATGGCCGAGCTGGAAGGGCATGCTGATGATATGGCGTCCTTACTGCTCGATTTTACTGACTTAAGCAATGTGCGCAACCGCTTTCCACGTGCTTATCAGGCTGCGACACAAATGGAGACCGGGATTAATAGTCTGATCAGCGTGGTAGTGGATTTGAACCGCACCAGCAATGACAATACCGCCAGTACTATCAATAATGATATTGCATTCCGGTTACAGGACTTAGAAACCCAGCTGCAAGTTATGCTGAGCGAGGCGTCACAGGTTGCCATGCCACAAGAGCTGGCCGATAAACTACAAGACGTAGCCCAGTTATTAGATGCCAGCCAAGGCATACCCGCCCTGAAAATGCAGTTTTTGCAGGGCAAAACCCGAGCGTCACAGCTGCTGCAACAAGCGGACGAACAAACCAGCATGGCGATCACCCGTCTGAATGCTTTATTGAACCAAAGCACCCGGGTAGCGGCAGAAATTCAGGAGCAAAGCCGTAGCAGTGTTAGCAATGCCGTCACCGCTATCTTTATCGTCATGCTGTTTTCTGTGCTGATCGCGGTCTTTATTGCCTACCGTACCGTGTTTGCGATTGTTAAGCCGCTGGAAAAAGTCAACGCCATGCTAAGTGTCGTTGCCTCTGGTGACCTGACACAGAAGCTGGATGACCGCAGCCAGGATGAATTTGGTGATCTGGCACGCAATATCAATAAGGTTAACCAGAGCCTGCAGCAACTGATCCAGGGTATTATCTCACGTTCAACCCAGCTGGCTGCGGCCTCAGAGCAAACCTCAGCTATCACGCTACAAACCACCCAGGCTATCCGCGAGCAGAAATCTCAGGTTACCCAGGCAGCAACCGCCACCACCGAGATGAGCAGTACCTCACAAGGTGTACTGCAAAGCTCGAATGATGCGCTTAACGAGATCAAAAATGCCGATAAAGAAGCCGAACGGGTTAAAGGCATTTCACTGGAAAACAAAGCCATCATTATCCAGCTGTCACGCGAAGTAGAGCAAGCATCGCAGGTGATCAACAAGCTGCATAAAGACAGCGCCTCTATTGGTAGCATCCTCGATGTGATCCGCGGCATTGCTGAGCAAACCAACCTGCTGGCATTAAACGCCGCCATTGAGGCCGCCCGGGCCGGTGAACAAGGCCGCGGCTTTGCCGTTGTGGCCGATGAAGTACGCTCACTGGCCAGCAAGACACAGGCTTCGACCCAGGAAATTCAGGCGATGATCCAGGCGCTGCAAAGCGGTGCTCATGCTGCGGTAGAAGCGATGAACAAAGGTAAGAAACAAGCCGAGGATTGTGTTGCCAAGACGGAAGTCGCCACCTCAGCACTGGATTCGATTACCCATGCTGTACATCTGGCTCACGACATGAGCGAACAGATTTCCAGTGCCGCCAAAGAGCAGCATCAGGTATCAGCTGAGATCAGCGGTTTGCTGGAGTCTATTGTGGCAATCGCCGAACAAACTGCTTCAGGTGCCGAACAAACCTCAGCCTCCAGCCATGAAGTGGCGAAGCTGGCGGAAGAGCTACGCCGTTCAGTCGATCAGTTTAAAGTGTAACCTGACTCAGACGCCAAAAAGGCCAGCGTGATGCTGGCCTTTTTTAATTTGCTGTTTTGCTATTTGACGGCTTGCTTGTTGCCTTAAACGTAGCTCAGTCACTACGCTGTAATGCCTACTGCCGTTCCAGGGTAATAAAACGATAACCCAGCGGATTCTCTGCGCTCTGTGGATGTTCCTCGCGCGCGATCTCCTGCCAGTTGCCCGCAGCACGGTAATCTGGGAAAAAGGCGTCTCCGGCGGTTTCAAGCGCGATTTCAGTCAGGTATAAGCGCTGGGCCAGCGGCAGACACTGCCGGTAAATCTCGGCACCGCCAATAATCATCACTTCCGGCTGTTCCGCCAATAAGGCTAACGCCTGCTCGATGCTACTGACCCACTCGACCGGGCTATCGGCAGGTGGCGTTTGCCGGCTGATAACGATATTACGCCGTCCTGGTAAGGGCCGGCCAATCGACTCAAAGGTCTTACGCCCCATTACCACCGGCTTACCGAGCGTGACTTTTTTAAAGTGTTGTAAATCAGCGGGTAAATGCCAGGGCATTTGGTTATTTAAACCAATCACCCGCTGCTGCGCCATCGCGGCGATCATCGAAATCCGCATCGTCTGACCTAGCGCTGGTAAATCACTTCAACGTCGTAATCGTCGTCGTCGAAATCATCATCGTCATCCAGATCATCTTCCAGCGAGTTGACTTCCTCATGGTAGTCATCCCACTTAAAGGTTACCGGATCAGCCGCTTGCTCGCTGGCTTTTTCTTCCGGTAGCTGCTCGATATAGTTCAGGATCTCGCGTGATAGCTGCTGGGTATTTTCGCGCGAGGCAGCAGATATCTTAAATACCGGTCCCTGCCAGTCCAGTGCTGTCGTCACCTGCTGCACAATCTCTTCCAGTTCGTCTTCAAGTACCAGATCCAGCTTGTTAAATACCAGCCAGCGTGGCTTGGCAGCAAGCTTGGCACTGTACTTGTGCAGCTCCTGAATGATGGTTTGCGCATTTTCTGCCGGATCGGAACCGTCAGCAGGCAGTACATCAATCACATGCAATAATAGACGGCAGCGCTCCAGGTGTTTCAGGAACTGAATACCCAGACCAGCACCTTCAGCGGCGCCTTCAATCAGACCCGGGATATCGGCAATCACAAAGGAGCGGTGCGACTCAACACGGACCACACCCAAATTCGGTACCAGGGTAGTAAAAGGATAATCGGCCACTTTCGGCTTGGCGGCAGATACTGCACGGATCAGCGTTGATTTACCGGCATTGGGCAGACCTAACAGACCGACATCGGCCAGCAGTAACAGCTCAAGACGTAAATTACGGATCTCACCCGGCGTACCATTGGTTTTCTTGCGTGGTGTACGGTTGGTGCTGCTGGCAAAACGGGCATTACCTAAACCATGCCAGCCGCCTTTGGCGACCATTAACTTCTGGCCATTGGTAGTCAGATCGCCAATTACTTCATCGGTATCAACATCCACCGCCCGGGTACCCACCGGCACTTTTAATACCAGATCGGCACCGCGCTTACCGGTACAGTTTACGCTGCCACCGTTCTCACCGCGTTCAGCACTGTGATATTTCTCAAACTGATAATCGACCAGTGTGTTCAGGTTCTCATCCGCTTGCAGATAGACGTCGCCGCCATCCCCGCCGTCACCGCCGTTCGGCCCGCCTTTGGAGATAAACTTTTCCCGTAAAAAACTGATAATGCCGTTGCCGCCGTCGCCGGCCTCGACGCGAATTATCGCTTCATCTACAAACTTCATCGGTGCTGTCCTGCTTAACTGTGCTTAGGAACCTGACTTATGCAGCCAAGTATAACCTATGTCGGGGGGTGCGGAAAATTTATAAAAAAACCCCGCACCAGGCGGGGTTCTTTCGAAGATCTGCAGCTTATTCGCTGACGATGCTAACGAACTTACGGTTGTGTTCGCCTTTCACTTCGAATTTCACTTTACCGTCGGTTAAGGCGAATAAAGTGTGGTCTTTACCGATACCAACGTTGCTGCCGGCATGGAACTTAGTACCACGCTGACGCACAATGATGTTACCTGCTAATACAGACTCACCACCGAAACGCTTAACACCTAAGCGTTTAGCTTCTGAATCGCGACCGTTACGAGTGCTACCTACACCTTTCTTACTTGCCATGTGTCGATACTCCTGTTACGCGCTGATGCTGGTGATTTTCACTTCAGTGAACCACTGACGGTGGCCCATCTGCTTACGTGAATGCTTACGACGACGGAACTTGACGATCTTGATCTTATCGCCACGGCCATGACTGACCACTTCCGCTACTACTTTACCACCTTCAACTAAAGGGGCACCGATGCTGATGGCTTCGCCGTTAGCGATCATCAGCGGGGTAAATTCGATTGTTGCGCCTGTTTCCAGGTCTAACTTCTCCAGACGAAGAGTCTGACCTTCCGTCACACGGTGCTGTTTGCCACCACTTTGGAAAACCGCGTACATAGTTAACTCCGTACAAAGCACGCCATCGCTTGTAAATAAAGGGGCGTGTTAATTCAATTCACAGGGCGCGAATTGTACGCAATTTCCCCCACAGCCGCAAGCACAATTATGAAAAAGATCTGCTGTCGCAGAAAAGGATCCAGATTTCATTTTAGCCAGGGCGGCTAATAGTGTAGAATTGACCTTATTCAGAGACTTAACGCAGTTGTTGGCAGATGACGCTCGACGAAATACAACGCCTCGCGGCAGCCGATATGACGGCAGTAAACCAGCAGATATTCTCTCAGCTCAGCTCCGACGTGGCGCTGATTAACCAACTTGGTATCTACATCGTCAATAGCGGCGGTAAAAGGTTACGCCCTTTACTGGCGGTATTAGCTGCCCGGGCACTGGGGTATCAGGGGCAGCAACATATTAGTGTTGCCGCTATCGTCGAGTTTATTCATACCTCGACCCTTCTGCACGATGACGTGGTAGATGAGTCAACTATGCGCCGCGGTAAAGAAACCGCTAACGCGCTGTTCGGCAATCAGGCCAGTGTATTAGTTGGTGATTTCCTGTATAGCCGCTCGTTTCAGATGATGGTGTCATTAAACAGTATGCGGGTAATGCAGGTACTGGCCGACGCCACTAACATTATCGCTGAAGGCGAAGTGCTGCAGCTGATGAATGTGAATGATCCTGATACTACCGAGCAAAGCTATATGCAGGTCATTTACTGCAAAACGGCCAAATTATTTGAAGCGGCAACCCAGTTAGCGGCGGTTATTTCTAACCAACCCGCTGCAATCGAGCAAGCGATGCAGGCCTATGGCATGCATTTGGGTACCGCCTTTCAGCTAATTGATGATGTGCTGGACTACCAGGCTGATGCTGCAGAGCTGGGCAAAAATATCGGTGATGATCTGGCTGAAGGCAAACCCACCCTACCGCTGCTACATGCGTTGAAAATGGGTAACGAAAGGCAGCAACAATTAATTCGCGATGCCATTACCGAGGGCAATGGTATGCAGCACTTTACGGAAATTATGGCAGCTTTAGAGCAAACCGGCGCCTTTGACTATACCCGCAATAAAGCCGAGCAGGAGGCGAAAGCGGCGCAATTAGCACTGCAGCCACTGCCGGATAGCCCCTATAAGCAGGCGCTGTTAGCATTGGCCGATATCGCTGTATCACGCAGTCACTAAAGGGTGCTGTCACTTGAGGGTGATAGTACAAACCGAATCCGCAAAAACATAAAGGCGCCAACGGCGCCTTTATTGTCGATTACCGCTTAGCTTAGTTGTTCTTAACGAACTCTTCACCCAGCGTAATGTCGGCTTTCAGGGTGCCTAACATATCGGTCATGGCTTTGTGTTCAAAAGCACTCAGCTCACCGATTGGCAGCAGGTGTTCGACACCGTTTTTGCCCAGTACGATTGGCTGAGCGAAGAAACGGGCATATTCACCGTTACCTTCTACATAAGCGTATTCAGTAACCGTTTTACCTTGTAAACCTTTAACCAGTGACAAACAGAAACGGGCAGCAGCCTGACCCATAGACAGGGTAGCCGATCCGCCACCTGCCTTGGCTTCAACCACTTCAGTACCGGCGTTCTGAATACGGTGAGTTAAAGATTTCACTTCCTCATCAGAGAAACTGACATCAGCCACTTGTGATAATAATGGCAGAATAGTGGTGCCACTGTGACCACCGATAACAGGTACAGCTACATCAACAGGGCTTTTGCCTTTTAATTCAGCAACGAAGGTTTCAGCACGGATCACATCCAGCGTCGTCACACCGAACAGGCGACGCGGATCGTAAGTACCGGCTTTTTTGAACACGTCAGCAGCGATAGCCACAGTGGTATTGACCGGGTTAGTGATAATACCTACCAGCGCTTTCGGGCAATTTTCAACAATGGCTTCGGCCAGGGTTTTTACTACGCCGGCGTTGATATTGAATAAATCAGAGCGGTCCATACCTGGCTTACGCGGCATACCAGCAGGAATCATCACGATATCAGCACCAACCAGCGCCTTGCTCAGGTCTTCTTTACCATAACCCGTTACTTTTACTGCGGTTGGGATATGGCTTAAATCTACCGCCACGCCCGGTGTTACTGGAGCCAGATCATATAAGGCTAAGTCTGTGCCGGCAGGTAAATCTAATTTCAGTAATAAAGACAGTGCCTGACCGATACCACCGGCTGCACCTAATACGGCAACTTTCATGATTCTCTCCAATTTTACAGTTCAGAATAACCGCGCCAACAATACTGAAATGGCCGCGAAATTACAAATATCTTACGCCTAAAGTCTAAGCAATTTCGGCGACTTTGCCTTCGCCAGAGCGCTCTAAAAGCGTAAAGCCTATTTTACTGTACCAACTGCATTGTTGCGCGATTTTTGTTAGTATCCGTCTAACGAATAATGCGGAAACTCAAACTATGACAAAACAAAACCGCCAGGAAGCGCTGATCCATGCGTTTAAAGCCTTATTGAAAACGGAAAGTTTTGGTTCTCAGGGCGAAATTGTCGACGCGCTGAAAAAAGAAGGGTTTGATAACGTTAGTCAGTCCAAAGTCTCCCGTATGCTGAGTAAATACGGTGCGGTGCGCACCCGCAATGCCAGACAGGAAATGGTCTACACCCTGCCACCAGAACTTGGAGTACCCACCACCAAAAGTCCGCTGCGGCAGCTAGTCCTGGATATCGAGCACAACGATGTGATGATTATTATCCGCACCAGCCCCGGGGCGGCGCAACTGATAGCCCGCTTGCTGGACTCAGTTGGCAAGGCTGAAGGCGTATTGGGGACCATAGCGGGGGACGATACGATTTTTATTGCACCAATCAGTGTCAAAAATATCGACTTTACTTTGCAAAAAGTAACGGAGCTATTCGAAAAGGTCTGAGGATGTACCAAGGCTGCCATTAGCGGCAGCCTCCAGAAAGCCCAGAGCAGGAACAAAAAAGGCCGCGGCCAAGTCAATGCGGTAGAAATCCAGCAGACTATCGTAATGCCGCCCTTCATTTAAGCCTAAACGGTAATGCCATTGCTGTGGAAAGCGCTCGGCCTGGTGACTAAAGTTCAGCACCAACAGACCCTGACTATTGCCATGCGCAAAAGGCATATTTTGCTGTAGCAAAGGGAGCGGCGCTAACCCGCCTGCCAGACTGCACTGCAGATGGCTGTTAGGCAAGAGTCGCTCAGCCGGCAGTGGCTTACCATCGGTTTTCGCAAAGCCCAGAATCTCTTCCTGTTGAGCTACAGTCAGTTGCTGCCAGTGTTTTAGATCGAGGTTGGCGCGATAAAAATGCAAATAACTACCGCCAGCGAACATGGGTGAATCAACAGCAGGCACCAAGGCAGCCTGACGCCGTTTAATACCGCGGGGATTCTGCGGTGCATCCGGAAAACCGGTAAGCTGACGACCATCCAAATAACGAAAACCGGAGAGTCGCTCGGACACTTCAATATTGGCCAGCAGCAGTTGCTGGATTTGTTGCAGCGCAATATAGTTTACATCCAAACGATCCGATCTGACCTGGATCAGTAAATCAGCCATACTGCAGCTCACTACCAGATGCTCTGAAGGTAATACCGGAAAAGCCTGCAAGCCTGCTGGGCGTTGCCAGGGATAAAGGTTATCCCAATAATGGCTACTGATAGCAACCAGGCCAGTTAACATCGACTCCGAAAAGTGTTCGGCCAAACGTTGCAACATCTGCGGAATACGCAGCAGCTTTTGCCGCAAAATGGCTTCCTGCCCATCCAGGACATTACACAGCAAATAGTTCGCATGTAAATTTGCTTCGGCACAAATGCCTAGTTGTTCTCGCGCCATGCCAGTGTAAGAGTTCCGGTCTTATTAATAGCCTTACCCCTAGTATACCCTAAATCAGCCTAAGCTTAATCCCCCGAAAGTTTGTGAGATATATCTCACAAAAGGCGCAGCCAAAACGCTATTTTTAGCCACCACCTTAGGAACAAGCCTCATTAAGTCACTGTATTTGAAAAACTTATACAGATTAACCACTATCTTACAACTTTATGACTGAGGTACGAATTGTCTTACATGCCCCCCAAAGCTGCGGCAAAGGTGCATAATACTCTCATCGACGGAATGATAGCTGACAGGAAGTTAGCTGGCAGGAGGCCCGACAGGAGTCGAGCGCTGAAAAGCGCAACAGGTGCCGGAAGCACCGAACAGGCAGGATGCACAGGGAAGAAACAGGACACCTTCAGGATGAAGAAGGCTCGGCAGGATGAAAGAGCTTTGATGGACAGCCTTGGATGGCAATATTTATCCTTGGTCGCAGGCAGCGGCCAGGTTGATGGCAGTAAGGATAATCGAGGCTATCACTGGATAGGTCATCGTTGATGACAGCAGGATGCACTAGCGGGTGCTGGAGTACCCACTACTGGAACTCAGGATACTGACCGGATGTCAGTTGCAGGATGCGTAGGCAGGATGCCATCAGGACAAACAGGATTTGCCTCAGGGATCGAGGTTGCAATGGATGCATCAGGTGTACTAGCTCAGACTTGATC